>NZ_JANSIG010000052.1:0-20891 GCF_047461975.1 Synechococcus sp. R55.3
TCTGGTAGAGCAGAGCAGGCTCAGGGCTACTGAAAGCCCGCTCCGTACCGCTTAGCGGTCGGAGCCGGGTAGTTTACGCAGCCAAGCGGGATCCCTCGTAGCCAGGCCAAGGAGAAGCAAGCACAAAAAAGGCAGGGTTAACTTGCCCCTGCCGAGAAGATCGAGAGTTGAGAGCTTGCTCTCGTTGTCGTAATCGTTGCATCAAGGCGCGGTTCCGTTTGTCCAGTTGGCGCTTGCGTGCCGATCCCCCACGACCGCGACGGTTTCTGCCCTGATGGCGAGGAGATTCATGAGATTTCAACAGCATGGGATTCCCCTGATAAACTAAACAGTCCTGCCTGATTCTAAACGAAACCTCAGCAACTGGCCACAAGACCGGCAGCGCAAGCTGCGGCATTTGCGGCTGGGGATAGGCCGTCTTTGTCAATTTATTCGCATCATTCGGCATGGAGGACTCCTTGGGACAGCCAGTCTTTTAGGCGGTGGGTAGCCCGGCAGTCATCCTCGTTGTAGATAAGCGAGTGCTCCAAATATCTGCGCTCCCGAGTTTCCAGCCATTGGCTATACCAATAAATGGACTGGGCGCCATTGGCATCAGGCAGACGCCACTGAAACCCCAACCAGCGGGCGATGTTTTTCAGGGAATAGCTCTCGATCGGCAGCACCACCGAGCGTTGCACCCAGGCCTGTAAATCCACAAAGCGCTGCAACAACTGCCGCAGCTGTCGGGGATCCGTGCGGTATTGCTCCCCCAGCCGTCGGCAGGTCTGCACTTCAAAGCCGTGAAAGTGGTAGATGGGAGCGTCAGGATAGCGTTGTGCCAGTTGCAAGAATTGCTCCCAAGCTTGCCTTTCTTCCCGCGGCTCGGCGGCCAGGCAACTGTGATAGCTCGCAACCTTTTTCCCCTCGGCTTGCTCCACCACCAGCAGGCCCAGCAGATAGGCGACGTTGTGGCGGGGATCCGCCTCGATATCGAAGTACAGCTCTACAGGTGTGGTGGGCAGGGTTTGCGGGGGGGATTGAATCCAGAGGGGCTGCCGGCTGAGGGTGGCACGGGCTTGCAGCTGCAGTTGCAGGGCCACGCCGGATCCCAACTTGGGAATGGCTTGCAACCTATCCAACTGAGCGTTGGCCAGGGCTTCAATCGAGTGGATCCCCGCCTCTTGCAAAAGGGGATAGCGGGATCCCGTTACGCCCGGCAGCAGGCTGAGGGGTTGAGCGGCGGCGTTCAACTGCCGACAATGCTCCCGCCAGTGGCAAAGATGGCAGCGGCTGCGGGCCATGAACACCTGCGGTGGTTCCGGCTGGTTGAGGGAGTGCAGGTACTCCTGCAGCAATTGCCGCACCTGTGCTCGTCGGCGGCTCAGGTGGACGGGGTGCCACTTCCCATCTTTCAGGATCAAAATGCCCCGCTTGGGAACGTTTCCCTGCAGGGATCCGAGCAACTCTGCCTGCAAAGCCAGCAACAATTCGTATTCCGGTTTGGGGCGTTTGCCGATACGAATATGAACCGGCAGGTAAGAGGATCGGGCGGCGTGGCGACTTCTGCCAACGAGAGCGGGATCCCGAATCAGCAGATCCAGGGAGCTGCTCACCCAAACTGAACGTCTCTCTGGAACAGCTTCAGGCGGCAACGCAAGAGCGGGCACCATCTCGCAGTCTTCTGGGGCAGGGATGGGATCCCTTGGAGAGGAGGAGTGAGGGACAGGTTCAGAAGCAAGCTGCAACAGCTCTGCCTCAGCAGTACAGTTGAGATCTTCCTGCGGTTGCCAAAACAGCTCTGCGGCAATCCGTCCGCCGTAGATCCGCTCCGCCCCGTCGGCCATGGCTGCCAAGAGAGCTTCATTGCCCGGCGCAACCCGTTCTCCGGGGAATCGCTCAAACACAGCGGCTGCCAGGGCTTGGCGATCCCGCCGCCATTGCTCCAGCAGGTTGTCCGGCGGCAGCTTGGCCTCTTGAGGGCCAAAGCGATCCAGGTAAGGCAAGCGTCGGCAACGAAAGAAAGCAAGCAGCTCCTCAGCCTCAACAGAACCCTGTCCTGCTGCTGCAACCTGGCACTCCAACGGTGGAAAACCTCAGCTCTGCTGCCATTGTGGCACGCCCCCAGGCTGCCTTTGGGATCCCTCAAGACTTGGGATCCTGAGTGGGCAGGAGATGGGCAATAATGCGCTCAATCGTCTCAGATTGGCGACGAGCTGTATCGGCTTGCTGTTGACATATCGTCTTTAACTCTCCCAGCCAGGTGTTGTGCTCCTGGGATATCAGCACCTGTTGTTGAACAATGGCTTTCAGATGGGTCAGGTCATCCTTGACGAAGCTGACGGTCTCGGCCAAGGTCAACACAGCCCCAACCAGGCGATCCAGCCGGAAGTCAATTTGGTCGAATCGGTCTTTGCTCTGCATTTTCCTTACATTGGTTAGTAGAGGTTATCGGTGGGCGCTGAAGGGAAGTCACTTCACCAAGAAAAAGCCCCAAGCCGAACAGTCAGCCCGCTCAAGCTTGTGTCTTTATTGTTACCCATACGTACAGATACGTACAGATATGCCATGAGCTATCCAGCCCAATTTCCCCTTCCAGAGTCTGTACAGGTGTTGTCTTGGGAGTGCGGTTCACCCTTCAGACGCAATGTGTACTATTTTGCAAGATCCAGAGAAAAACCCCAGAGAACGAAATCACAGCCACGCAAAAGCTCAAGAGACAACCTAGACTGCTGCCAGCAGCAGGGATCCCTGATAAGACCTGCAGCTTGCTGACACGGCTGGCGTATGCTGGAGAATAAAGATTTCTTTACACTTTACCGGAGCGGACTGTGACAGCTCTTTCGACGGCCCCAACCTTGCCCCAAACCAAGACGGTGGCGGTGGAAATGCAGGGGGTGTGGAAGCGCTTTGGGCAGCAGGTTGCCGTTCAAGATTTGAGCCTGCAGATCCCCCAGGGGGAAGTGTTTGCCCTGTTGGGGCCCAACGGCGCCGGCAAATCCACCACCATCCGCATGCTCACCAGCCTTACCCGACCCAGCCAGGGATCCATCCGGGTGGGGGGGTATGACGTGGTGCGGGATCCGGTGGCGGTGCGGCAGCAAATTGGCGTAGTTCTGCAGCCTATCACCCTAGAGGCAGAGCTGACCGTTTGGGAAAACCTGGAGTTCCACGGGCGTATGCACCACATCCCCAACCCAGAGCGGCAACGGCGCATCGATGAATGGCTGGAGTATGTGCGGCTGGCGGATCGCCGGCAAGACAAAGTGAAAACCCTCTCAGGGGGAATGAAACGACGCTTGCAGGTGGCCAGGGTGTTACTGCATCGCCCCCAGATTTTGTTTTTGGACGAGCCCACCGTCGGGTTGGATCCCCAGGCGCGGCGGCTGTTGTGGGAGATCTTGCGGGATCTCAATCGGCAGGGCATGACCTTGCTGATTACCACCCACTACATGGAGGAGGCAGAAGAGCTGTGCGACCGCATCGGCATCATGGATGGGGGAAGGTTGATCGAGTTGGGCAGCACCGAGCAACTGCGGGCTAAGTACGGAGAGGCCCTGCTGGTGCGATCCTGTCCTGGCCGGGAGGTGGAGTACACCTTTTTCCCCAGCTTGGCGGAAGCTCAGCGGCAGTTGGAAGCTGAACCTGACAAAACCGGCCTCATGGTGCGCCCGGCCAACTTAGAAGACATTTTTGTGCGTTTGACAGGCCGCCGCTTGGATTAACGGGCCCTCACCCCTGGCCCCTCTCCCAACGTGAAGAGGGGAGAGTTATTTGGGGGTTAAGGTTTTTCCTCTCCCTATCCCTCCTTCGGAGCGGGGGGCTCGAACTTGTAGCCAACTCCGCGCACGGTGCGGATCAACTCCGGTTGGCTGGTATCAGTCTCTAGTTTCTTGCGAATTTGGCCGATGTGGACATCGACCACCCGTTCATCTCCCTCGTGGTTAAAATCCCACACCTCTTGAATCAGCTCAGCCCGTCGCCAAACCCGCCCCGGATGTCGAGCCATAGCATAGAGCAAATCGAACTCCAGTGCTGTTAAGTTGATCAGGCGCTGCTCGCGGATGACTGCTCGGGTTTCCGGGTCGATTACCAAAGAGGCAAAGGTCAAGACCGGTGCGCTGGCAACTTCGGTCTTCATGCGTTGCCGCCGCAGAATGGCTTGCACTCGCGCCTGTAACTCCGGCAGGCTGAAGGGCTTGGTCAGGTAGTCATCTGCCCCCAACTGGAATCCGTGCAACTTATCAGCAGGGCTGACGCGGCTGGTCAACATCAACACGTACACGCCGGTCTCTTTTTGCATTTGCTGGCAGAGATCGTAGCCGCTCACATCCGGCAAGTTCAGATCCAAAATTACCAAGGCCGGCTGAAAAGCGCGCAACTGCTGTAAGCCCTTGGCCCCCGTCATCGCCACCTCAACCGAATACCCCTGCCGCTGCAAGTACCGCTGCAGTAGAGCACAAATGCTGGGATCATCATCGATGATGAGGATGCGTGACATGGCAGCTTGGCACTCTCGAAGTCAGCAGGAGACAAGGTTGCAGGGCGTTGGGGTGTGGGGATCCCTTCGGCAGCTCATGGGCAACAATCGTGCAGAGGCGATGGGCCCTCGGCTCGCGGGTGAATAAAGAGCCCTCTCAACAGGGCAAGCTTGACCCCAACCTCGGCTGGAAAGGGCCACAGGCGCAGGCAATTCATGAGTGATTGAACACCTAAATCTTATTTCAAGTCTTTACGTGTGGGGTCGCGCGGGGAGTTTATCCTTGCCGAGGCCGCCCTTCTCTCCAAATTAACGGAGGCTTATCCAAGAATCTTGGGCATTATCTTACTGAGTTGCCTGAATGGCAGAGGAAATCCGTCAAGCAGATCCTTGCACCTGGAGTTAATCTGGAAGCCGTGGCGCTTCCGTTCCTGTCTCGAGGTCTGGCCTTAGTGTGGGCGGTTTATCCCGGAAGCTTATGTACACCAATCCCGATGAAGTCTTCCGCAAAGATGTCTGGTTGGCCCTCTTCACCTGGGGGATCCTAGAGTTGGCTTGTTTCGTGATTATCCCCTTTACCGGAGCCTACGCATTCTCGCAAGTGGAGGCTTGGCTGTGGCCCTCTTTGGTTTTGGGGCCGGTGGGGGCGGTGGTGGTGGCTTTTTGTTCTAAAGTGGTGCTGGCTGCCAACAACATCCCGGATCCCAGGAGAAAACAAGCCCAGCGGCAAGTGGCTCAGGTGGTCAGTCTTTTTGGCTTTCTGGGCTTGGCATTGCCTCTCCTTCTGGCAGGATGGGTATTTGGCCGAGAGATTTTGACGACCGACTGGCAGAATAAGTTCACCAACACCAATAAGTAGAAGCTAATCTCCGACGCCCTTGCCCTCTGGGGTCGCGTCGCCCCGTCAGCGTTGCGGTTCCTCTGCACAGGCCTAGCAAGAGCGCTGCGGAACACGATACATTGGGATGCAATCACGTCAGCGTTGCGCAGCAGTCGTGCTCTGGCTTTCGTAAATCCCCGGTTTTGACGGGGATCCCATCTTCTCTGCGGATTCTTGCCTGCAGCATTGCGGGAAGGTGTTTCGGATGGCTAACTACCCGATGCGAGGCCGTTCTTCTCCTGCTTCTGGCGGTTTTCCCTTGGGCACCTTGGTGGTGGTGAGTGTCTCGGTTGGGGCTCTGGCCGCCTTGGCTTGGCAGTTGTGGCAGCTCGTCGCCCCCATGTTGGCCCCCCCTGCCCCGCCTCAATTTCCGCAGGCGGTGCGCTTGGATCCCTTGCCCCGCCCAGCCAGTTTTCCCTCTCCCCCCTCTGGCCCTGCTGCAGGCACTGTTGACCCTGAGGGATTTCCCCCCGGCAGCCGCGGGCGGGTGATCGAGCCAATTGGCCTGGCAATCCGCAGCCAACCTTCTGCCGATGGAGCCTACCAAGGGGGAATTGTGGTGGGGGAAACGGTGACGGTGTTGGAGTACAGCGCCGATGGTCGTTGGCAACGGGTGCGGCGGGAGTTGAACGGACAAGAGGGCTGGGTGCGCGCCGGCAATTTGGGCCCTGTGGATGGTGCTTCAGCCTCAACTTCTCCAGCTCCCACAGTTGAACCCAACCCTGAATCAACTCCTTTGCCGACTCGACCCCCCACGGCAGCAGTGGTTTCCCCAGGTGAGCGGGGACGGGTGATCGAGCCCATTGGCCTGGCGCTGCGGGCCACTCCAGAGCGGGAGGGAACCTACATTGGTGGTGTGCCCATGAACGAGGTGGTGACGGTGCTGGGCCTCAGCGAAGATGGCCGTTGGCAGCGCATTCGCCGTCAGAATGGGCAGGAAGGTTGGGTGCGGGCGGGGAATTTAGCGCAGGAGTAGCCCTTGCCATAGGCATAGCCCTACAGATGCCCTGGTGGGGGATTGTAACACCAGGGAAGCCTGTGTTTCGCTAGAGCAGTGCCGTTTGCGTCATCGGGACCGAGTCCTTGGCAGGGGAACTGGTGAAACACACTCCATTTCGGCTTGGTGCTTCAACAAGGGATCCCTGGGGCAAGGGGTTAGCTTTACCCTTTCTGGCCCTTGGGTTGGCCTTCTCTCTAGGCGCCTGCCGACCGGCTTCTAACGCTGGAGCGGAAAAGGTCAGGCAGGAAGCACCCCTAGCCCAAGCAAAGGCAGAGATGGGTACTCTGGAGTTTTGGGCCAACGGCGAGGACTTCATTCGGGAGGGGTTTGTCTCCAAAGACGGCTGGGAACTGAGCTTTGAGCACGTGTACGTGACGCTGGCGGACATAACCGCCTACCAAACCGATCCGCCCTTTGATCCGGAAGGAAATGCAGATTTGCTGGCACGGGCATTGGTCAGCCTCTCCGGCCCCATCACGGTTGATTTGATCACGGCTCCCCCGGCGGAGCGGGCCTTACTGGGATCCCTAGAGGCACCCCCTAGCCACTACAACGCCCTGGGGTGGCGGCTGGTGCCAGCACTGGAGGGGCCGGCAAAGGGCTATTCCCTCTGGATCGAAGGCCAAGCCCGACCGACAAAGGAAGGGGCTGGGGAGATGCCGTTTGTGCTCAAGTTCAGCCCTGAGGTGGCCTTCACCTGCGGAGAGTATGTGGGGGAGGAGCGCAAAGGCTTTGTGCGCGTCGGCCAGGTGGCAGATCTGGAGGTCACCTTCCATTTCGACCACCTGTTTGGAGATGGAAGCTTGCCCCCCAACGACAGCCTCAATCAAGCAGCTCTGGGGTTTGCCCCTTTGGTGAAGTTGGATCCTGTCTCCCTGGAGCAGCGGCTGGCCGCGTCAGCGGCGCGGAGCACTGGGGGGGGATCCGACCTTCTGGAAGTGGACTGGGGGGATCTGCAGGAGGGATCCCCTGCGGCTAAGGCCGCATTGGAGCTCCTGCACCACTTGGGCCATGTGGGGGAAGGCCACTGCCGCGCTGCCTCTGGCCCTGCCCAGACAGAGTCTTCGCCCTGAAGTCTTGGCTTTTCTAAGACCGGTCGCCTGCAGAGCGTAGAGATTGTCGTCTGTCCTCAGCTAACCAATGAACCGAGTCTGGCCAAAACTTTGGATCCCTTCCTGCCGACTGAGCCTGATTGCGGCGTCGCGTCAGCGATGCGGAGCACGGTTGAGCTTGCTGGCTTTCGGCCTGCTCCTGTCTGCTCCCGCTTGGGGCCACGGGGTGGAGGCCTCTTGGCGGGCAGTTCCCGCTTTTGAGATCCAGGCCCGCTACGATTCTGGGGAACCGATGGGATCCGCCCGGGTGACGGTATTTGCGCCGACGGATCCCACTACCCCTTGGCAGGAGGGACAGACGGATGCACAGGGACGATTTCTGCTGCAGCCGGATCCCAACCTGACGGGCCTCTGGCAGGTGCGGATTCGCCAGGCGGGGCATGGGGTGTTGGTCAACGTGCCGGTGGGCGAGGAGTTCCCTCAGACAGAAGGGATCCCCAACGGTTCCTCACCCTTTGGGCCTTTGCAGCGGGGGGTTATGGCCGGTTGCGTCATTTGGGGCTGTCTGGGCACAGCTCTCTTCTTCTCCAGGCCCCGTCAATCTGGTTACGCAGCGGTGGAGAGCCCACCGGTTTCGGGATCTCCAGGGTCAGGAATCTCAGGCTCCCAGGCTGGCTCCTCTGCTCTGGAGTAGGACTGACCATGCACATCAGCGATGGCATTTTGCCAGCACCGCTTTGGCTAGGGGGTTATGGCATCACCGCCCTGATCACCAGCTACAGCTTGCGGCTTCTCCGTCGCGCCGGCGTTGCCGAGCAATGTCCTTGGTGGGAACGGGATCCCCGCCATATTGCTACGCAACGCTGTCGCGACCAGTTGCCCAAAGCGGCTTTGCTCACGGCTGTCTTTTTTGTGGCCTCTTCGATTCACCTGCCCTTTCCCCCGGCCAGCCTGCATCTGGTGCTGAACGGGTTGATGGGTCTGATGTTGGGGGCTTTGGCCTATCCGGCGATTGTAGTGGGCTTGTTTTTTCAGGCGGTGGCCTTTGGCCATGGGGGCCTGACCACATTGGGCATCAACGCCGCCATTATGGGGATCCCGGCGCTCCTGGCCGGTGGGATTTTTCGGGCAGGCCGTCGGGTGATGGGGGCCGGAGTGTCTGCCTTCTTGGCGGGAGCGGTTGGGGTGGGTCTAGCAGTGCTGTTGTTTTACGGGGTGGTCATGGCTGCTGTGGTTGACGCTGGCAGCGGGATCCTCTCCACAGAAGCCGGTCGTCTGGCTCTTGGGAGCTTGGTGGTGGCCCACATCCCCCTGATGGTGGTGGAGGGGTTGTTCGCCAGTTGGGTGGTGCTGTTTTTGCAGCGGGTACAACCGGCGCTGCTGGGAGAGTATGGCAAGAGATGAAGCCGGCTCAGGGATCCCTTGCTGCTGGCGCGGTCAACAATCCCATCCTCACCCCTCCAAACCCCTTTCCTGGCTGCACCGGTGGCAACCTCTGCCCAAGGTGCTGGGCCTGATGGCGCTGATGGCGGCTTTCGCCTCGGTGAGGTGCCTGGCCCTCTTGCCGCTCATCTGGGCGCTGGTGGCTGGACTGTGGAGCCTGTCGGGATTGCCTTGGAGCCTCGGGCTGAGGC
This sequence comes from Synechococcus sp. R55.3, assembly GCF_047461975.1. Classification (NCBI taxonomy): domain Bacteria; kingdom Bacillati; phylum Cyanobacteriota; class Cyanophyceae; order Synechococcales; family Synechococcaceae; genus Synechococcus; species Synechococcus sp. R55.3. The sequence continues at coordinate 9,026 of NZ_JANSIG010000052.1, forward strand.
GGCTGGCAGCCCCAGGGCTGTTGGTGGCAGGGTTGATGGGGATCCTTCCCTTCTGGGCGGGGGAAACCATCCTGTGGCGCTGGGGATCCCTGGCTCTGCGTTGGGAGGGGCTGCAGATGGCGCTTCGCATTGGGGGGAGAGGGCTGGCCCTATTTGCCCTCACGATGCTGCTGCTGGAGACCACCCCCACATCGGAACTGTTGGCAGCGTTGCGGCAACTGGGGATCCCAGACCTCATGCTGGAACTGGCCTGGCTCACCCAGCGCTATTTGCAGGAGGTGGCCGCTCAGTGGCAGCAGATGCAACGGGCAGCCCGGCTGAGGGGTTGGCGACCGCGGGGATCCCTGTGGCGTCCTGGGCCGGCTTTGAGGCAAGACCTACCCTTCCTGGCTGCTTCGGTGGGCACCCTGTTGGTGCGCAGCTACGAGCGCTCGCAGAGGGTTTATCAGGCTTTGCGCCTGCGGGGCTACGGACGGGCACCTCTGTTTTCGACGGCGGCTGGCGGGGATCCCTACAGTTGGGCGGCCACCGCGTTGGCCGTGGCTACGGCTCTATTGCTCCGCAACGCTGATGCGGCCCTCAACTAGAATAGATAAGCCTCTGGCAAGCTGCCCCCTTTTTGATGCTCAGTCCATGAATGGGTTAGAAGCGACCGTCTCCAGTTTCCCATCCGTTTCAGCGGTGCAGCGTACAAAGGCGTCGGTTGCCGTTTTACACCTGGGCTGCGAGAAAAACCGGGTGGACACCGAGCACATGCTGGGCCTGCTGGCCCAAGCGGGCTACCGGGTGGATGGGGACGAAGAGAGCGCTAACTATGTGATTGTCAACACCTGTAGCTTCATCGAGGCAGCGCGACGGGAGTCGGTCAGTACCCTGATGGAGCTGGCGGTACAAGGCAAAAAGATCATCATTGCCGGCTGCCTGGCGCAGCACTTCCAAGAGGAGCTGCTGCAGGAGATCCCGGAGGCGGTGGCTATCGTGGGTACGGGCGACTATCACCAGATCGTCCAAATCATCGAGCGGGTGGAGCGGGGAGAGCGGGTCAATGCCGTTACTTCTAGCCTGGATTACATTGCCGATGAGACTGTCCCCCGCTACCGCACCACCCACGCGCCGGTGGCCTACCTGCGGGTAGCTGAGGGCTGTAACTACCGCTGCTCTTTCTGCATCATCCCCCACTTGCGGGGCGACCAACGCTCTCGCTCCATCGAGTCCATCCTCCGGGAAGCAGAACAGCTGGCCGAAGAGGGGGTGCAGGAGCTGATTTTGATTTCCCAGATCACCACCCACTACGGGATCGACCTCTACGGGGAGCCGCGCTTGGCTGAGCTTATCCGCGCCCTGGGCCAGATCCCCATTCCCTGGATCCGCATGCTCTACGCCTACCCCACGGGCATTACCCCCGCCGTGGTGGAGGCCATTCAAGAGACCGCCAATTTCCTGCCTTACCTGGATCTGCCTTTACAGCACAGCCATCCTGAGATCCTCAAGGCCATGAATCGCCCCTGGCAAGGGCAGGTCAACGACCGGGTGATCGAGCGGCTGCGCCAGGCGTTGCCCAATGCCGTGCTGCGCACCAGCTTTATCGTCGGCTTTCCTGGGGAGACGGAGGAGCACTTCCAGCATCTACTAGACTTTGTCCAGCGCCATCAGTTTGACCATGTGGGGGTGTTTACCTTTTCTCCCGAAGAGGGCACCCCTGCCTACCACCTCCCCCATCAGGTTCCAGAGGCTGTCAAACAAGAGCGCCGCGCCCGTCTAATGCAACTGCAGCAAGGCATTGCCTTCCGCCGCAACCGCGAGCAGGTGGGCCGAGTGGTACCTGTACTTTTGGAGCAGGAAAACCCCAGAACCGGCGAGTGGATTGGCCGCTCCCCTCGCTTTGCCCCCGAAGTGGACGGGGTGGTGTACGTGCGTGGGGAGGGCTCTCTGGGATCCCTGGTGCCGGTGCAGATCACCCACGCCGAGCTCTATGATCTCTTCGGTCGGGTGGTGGCAGCGCCGGAGGGTTTTAGCTGGAGCGGGCGGTAGCGGTGCAAAGCACTTTGGTAGGATCTTCATCCACGGGAGAGGAGCTGGGAATGACTACCCTTGGCGGCAGCGGGACCGAGTCTTTAGATGAGCTGAAACAGGCGGCAGCCCGGGCTGCAGTTCAAAAGGTGCAGTCGGGAATGGTGGTGGGGCTGGGCACGGGATCCACAGCCGCCTTTGCTGTCAGCGCCCTAGCAGAGCGGATGCAAAGCGAGGGTCTGCAGATCCTCGGTGTGCCCACCTCCGAGCGCACGGCTGAACAGGCCCGCTCCCTGGGGATCCCGCTGGCTACCCTAGAAGAGCAGCCGCGCCTGGATCTGGCCATCGATGGGGCCGACGAGATTGAAGTGGGATCCCTGAACCTGATCAAAGGGGCAGGAGGGGCCCTGTTGCGGGAAAAGTTGGTGGAGGCCAGCGCTGCCGAGCTGATCATCATCGCCGATGCCTCTAAAAAAGTCCCGCAGTTGGGCATTCGCTTCCCGGTGCCGGTAGAGGTGGTGCGCTTTGGCTGGAAAACCACCTTGGCGCGGGTAGAGGCTCTGGGGTGCACAGCCACCTTACGGCGGAATGCCAACGGGGATCCCTACTTGACGGACGAGCAGCACTACATCCTCGACTGCCAATTCGGCCCCATGGCGGATCCTGCCAAGATCGCCGATCAACTCAAAGGGACGGTGGGGGTTGTGGAACATGGCCTGTTCATCGGCATGGCCAAAGAGGCAATCATCGCCCTCCCGACTGGGATCGAAACGCTGCAACCCAGCTGACAACTTCCTATACCCAGTCGTGTATTGGCGTTGCCCAGGAACTGGGTTTACAGCTTTTTCCGACTTCATGGGAGTTCCGTAGCCAAGCGGGAGCCTTCCCACGCAAGAGATTGATTGACACTGGCTGTGGTAAACAACGCTGAAAAAAGCTGTACAGCTATCCCCAACTCCCCTCTCCCCCTGGGAGAGGGGCTGGGGGTGAGGGGGAGCGCTTGGGAAATGTCTCAATCGGGTCTGAAATGACCATAGACGAAGAGGCTGTAGGCGAATTGGAGTTTCTGCCCGATGCTGACCTTACGAACTGTGGCTGACCTGCTGCAAACTCCCCTGCAGGGGGATCCCCATTTGTTGGGTCTTCCCGTCCAAGCCATTTGCACCGACAGCCGCCAATTGCAGCCGGGGTCAGTCTTTGTGGCGCTGCGGGGGGAACGGTTTGATGGACACAACTTTATTCCACAAGCTTTGGCAAGGGGGGCCGTTGCCGTCATCAGCCAGCGTCCGGTGGCTGGGCCCCATTTTCAAGTCTCAGATACCCTAGCTGCCTACCAGCGCATTGCCAGAGGCTGGCGGGAGCAGTTTCCCCCCTCCGTAGTAGCCATCACGGGCTCAGCAGGCAAAACCACCACCAAGGAAATGCTGGCGGCTGCCCTATCCCGCTACGGCACAGTTCTCAAAAGTGAGGCCAACCACAACAACGACATCGGGGTTGCTCAAACCCTGCTCCAGATGCAACCGGAGCATCAGTTTGTGGTTCTGGAAATGGCCATGCGAGGCCCCGGAGAAATTCGCCGCCTGGCTCAGATGGCTCAGCCCACCCACGCCTTGATCACCCATATTGGCACCGCCCACATCGGCAGACTGGGATCCCGCGCGGCCATTGCTGCTGCCAAGTGCGAGCTGCTGCAGGAGCTAGGGCAGGGAGTGGCTCTGCTCAATGGAGAAGATCCCTTGTTGTTGTCCACTGCCGCCGGCCTGTGGTCGGGACAAACCCTTACCTATGGCCTGGATCAGGGGGACTTACGAGGAGAATGGGATCCCCAAGCCCAAACGGTAACCGTGGAGGGCCTAACGCTGCCGGTGCCTCTGCCGGGAAGGCATCATGCCCTCAACTGGATGGGGGTGCTGGCTGCTCTGTGCAGCTTGGGGCTGGATTGGGAGCGGCTCCGAGAACCCATTGCTTTGCCTACCCCTCTGGAGGGGCGCAACCGCCATCTCAAGCTGGCAGGAGATGTGGAAATCTGGGACGAAACCTACAACGCCTCGCCGGAAGCGATGATCGCGGCTCTACACCTGCTGGCCCAAACCCCGGGAAAACGGCGCTGGGCCATTCTCGGCCCGATGCGGGAGTTGGGAGAGCATGCGCCTCAGCTCTATGCAGAGGTGGGTCGGGCGGCTGCCCCTCTGGGGCTGGATCGGATCTTGCTCTTGGATCCCGAAGGAGAAATGCAACCGCTGCTCGACCAAAAACCGGCAGCCCAGACAGAACGCTGCGAGGAGGTATCCGAACTGCTGGAAATCTTGCTCCATCACGTGCAAGCCGGGGATCGGCTGCTGTTCAAGGCAGCGCGGGCTGTTGAACTGGAGCGGGTGCTGCACCGCTTTTTGCAGGAGTGGCAGGCGTAGGCTAAGCTAAGAAACGGCTGATGAAAAGCCCGCGTCCCTCTGTTGAGAGGGGCTTAGCCCAAGCCGGGCTCATTCCTCGTCGATAGCTGCCTTCTGTACGGCATGTACTACCACAATCCCTCTCTGCGCGAAGAACCCCGCGATCAACCGCCAACGGTGGTGCCCTCCCCCAGCAGCCTTTCCATTCTCGATTGGTTGCGCCAGGAAGGCCGGTTGATCGAGCAGCCCATTGAGGTCCCTGAGATGATTTTGGAAGAAGACATCGACGATATCGACGATTTGATCGGGGACGACTACGACGAAGACTTCGAGCCCGAAGAAGAATAGCTGCAGTTGTTGAATGCCTCTTCACCCCCTTTGCCCGGCACAGCAAAGCTGCCGGTTCTTAGTGTGCCGGCTCTTGCAATGAAAATGTAAATAAATGTAATAGATTTCTCGGCTTGAAAGGATCCCTTTTCAGGTCGTTGTGGTTGGCTGGCAAACGTACCGGAGTTGTTGTTGCAAATCTAAAAGCAGTGGAGCATAATCCCAAAATCCTTGCGTAGATTACGTTTCGCACGTTGAGAGTATCTTTTTCCAAGATTTTTTTGATTTTTAGGAACTCGAACAGGCTCCCCTACGTCTCTAAGGAATGTAAACCTAATCTTTACGAAGGGTTACAGCATATGATTCGCAATCTCTTCACTCTCTCTTTGGCCGTTGCCTCGGCCACCACGTTGGTTGCAGCCCCTATGGTCAATGCCAGCAGCCAGGGCGCGACTTCTGAAAGCGTGAAAACCGCTGCTGCTAGTAGAACCATTGTGGATGTTGCTGCTGAGGCCGGCTCTTTCACCACCCTGATCCAAGCTTTGGAGGCTGCCGACTTGGTGGAAGTGCTTTCTGGGGAAGGCCCCTTCACCGTCTTTGCTCCCACCGATGAGGCTTTTGCAGCTCTGCCGGAAGGCACTTTGGAGGAGTTGCTCTTGCCGGAAAACCGTGAGCGATTGATCCAAATCCTCACCTACCACGTGGTGCCCGGCAAAGTTCTCTCCACCTCTTTGGAAGCTGGGGAAGTGGTTACGGTCGAAGGATCTCCTGTGGAGATCTCTTTGGCTGATGGTGTCAAGGTCAACGATGCCAATGTGGTAACAGCCGACATTGAAGCTTCCAACGGTGTCATCCACGTGATCGACAAGGTGATCTTGCCTCCACAAGGGTGACCTACCAACGCCATGGATTCTAGGCCCTTCAGGGTCTAGCCCTCTGGCAGCCCCTGCTCTGGTGGCGGGGGTTTTGTATTGGGATCCCCAGCTATTCCGTTCTTTGGGCAAGGGATCCCCAATTTCATAGGTCGATGCCAACGCTGGAAGCGTAGATTGCCTCCACCGATACAGCGGACACCCGTTGAGGACGCACGATCATGTACTCATTGTCCATTTGCTTGGGCAAGGTGATGAACTCTTCGCCGCCCACCATGAGGTTGTTGATCAATTCCGTGTATTCTCTGGCTTCTTTGACCCGTACCTGCATGGTTTGTCCACCTTCAAGCATGATGTGGACAAGATATCCGTCAGGTTTTCTGGCCATGGATGCTCCTGCTGGGTGAACCGAAGGACGAGACGAGGGGTGTTCTTATGAACATTATTCCCCCTTTCGAGACCCCTAACCAACCCCTGACTCTTCCGTGAAATCTGGAATTGAGCTGCGCCAAACCGAATCCCAAGCCGTAGCATAGTGAAAGTGAAATGTGCCCATTTTAATCTTCCTCGCGCTCCATGCCCCATTTGCCTGATGTCTCTGCTGCCCACCGTGAGCTGGAGTGGAACGGAGTTCCTTCCACGCCGACAAACGACGCCCAACCCCTAAGCCGCCCTACTGTGAAGGATCCCATCACCGCCCGTTCCGACATCATCGCCGTCGGGGGAGCAGAGGATAAGGAAAATGAGCGCCACATCCTTTGGGAGTTCTTCCGCCGAGCGGGGGGAAAGTCTGCCCACATCACCATCGTGCCCGCGGCTTCTGGGATCCCGGCGGTGCTGGGGGAGATCTACGCCAACATTTTTCAGCAGATGGGGGCAGCCAGCCTCCAAGTTCTGGATATCCGCAGCCCGATGGAGGCAAGGGATCCCGATAACGTCGAGAAAATTCGCTTCTCCACCGGCATCTACTTCACGGGTGGGGATCAGGAGCGGCTGGCAGAGGTGCTGGCCCACAGCGAGCTGATGGAGGCCATTCGACAGCAGTGGCAGCGGGGGCAGACGGTGATTGCCGGAACCAGCGCCGGAGCTTCTGCGTTGGGGCAGCAGATGATCTCCCGCGGCTACAGCGGAGAACCGCCCACGCCGGCAATTGTAACGGTGAAGACAGGCCTGGGCCTTTTGCCTCGCGTCATCATCGATCAACATTTCCATCAGCGCAATCGCCTGGTGCGGCTGGTCACGGCGGTGGCCCACTATCCCCAATGTTTGGGTATCGGCATTGATGAGAATACGGCGGTGGTGATCCAGGCCAACGATGTGATGGAGGTGATCGGCTTGGGGACGGTGACGATTGTGGACGGGACGCAACTGTACTCGACCGTTCAGGAGGCGGCAGCGGATGAGTATTTTCGGCTGCACAATGCCCGCATTCACTTTTTGCCGCCGGGATCCCGATTCGATCTCAACACCTTGTCTCCACTCTGACTGCTGAAATGTGACTGCTGAAAACTTTGTCCTGCCGAGGCGGCTGGACTGGCGCAACCTCAACACCCTCTGGGGATCCCTGTTGGCCGAAACCTTGAGTCGGCTGGGTTGCCGTTTGGCGGTGGTGTGTCCGGGATCCCGCTCAGCACCCCTGACCTACGCCCTGGCCCAGCACCCCGACATCGAGGCAATTCCCGTGCTGGATGAGCGGTCGGCAGCCTTTTTTGCGCTGGGATTGGCCCAGCAAACCCGGCGGCCCATTCCCCTGGTGTGTACTTCCGGCAGTGCTGCCGCCCACTTTTTCCCGGCTCTCCTTGAGGCAGCCGAAAGTGGCTTTCCCCTGTTGATCCTGACGGCGGATCGGCCTCCAGAGCTGCGCCACTGTCGCGCCGGCCAAGCAATTGACCAAGTGAAGCTCTACGGCCATTACCCCAACTGGCAGGCGGAGTTGGCCCTGCCCAGCGCGGATCCAGAAGCCCTGGCCTACTTGCGCCAGACCCTGGTTCACGCCTGGGAGCGCACCCTTTACCCTTTTCCCGGCCCGGTGCATTTAAATGTGCCCTTCCGGGATCCCTTGGCTCCCATTGCCGATGGCAGCACTGCGCCGCTGCTCCATCTACAGGAAGATCCGGAGTTCGAGAAGACCTTTTTTCGTGGGGTTGCTCCTCCATGCACCGGCTCTTCCTTGCAGGCGGTGCGGAGCCCTTTTCAGACGGAGACGGTTTCTTTTTGGCAGGAGTGGCGCAGCTGTGAGCGGGGGGTAATCTTGGCGGGGCCGGCTCAACCGCTGGATCCCCAGCGCTATGTGGAGGCAGTGGCCCATTTGGCGACGGCTTTGGGGTGGCCGGTGCTGGCGGAGGGGCTCTCTCCCCTACGCAACTACGCTTCCCTCAACCCCTATCTCATCACCACCTACGATCTCATCCTGCAGCGGGATGATCCCCAGCTTTGGCCGGAGCAAGTCATCCAACTGGGATCCCTGCCCACCAGCAAAGCGCTGCGGCAAACCCTGGCCAAGGTTGCTCCCCGCGTTTGGCGGTTGGATCCCCGTCCCGACAATGGGGATCCCCTGCACAACCCCACCACCCATTTGCCTTTTGCCGTGGAAGAGTGGGTCTCCGGGATCCCAGAAGCACCGGCCAAGCAAACAACTTTTCTGCAGGGCTGGCTGACAGCCGAAGCGCAAATCCGGACCGCCTTAGACCAGGCTATGGCTGACCTGCCGGAGTGGTTTGAGGGTAGGATAGCCTGGTGGCTGGCCCGCCACCTGCCGCCAGAGACGCCGCTATTCATTGCCAACAGCACGCCGGTGCGGGATGTGGAGTGGTTTTGGCCCCCCAACGACCGCCGCATCCGGCCCTACTTCAATCGCGGCACCAACGGCATCGATGGCCTTCTCTCTACCGCCTTCGGGGTGGCCCACCGGCAGCGCCCGACGGTGTTGCTAACCGGGGATCTGGCCTTTCTCCACGACTGCGGCGGCCTGCGGCTTGGCCCTCACCTGCAGGGATCCCTGACCATTCTCCTCATCAACAACCAGGGGGGTGGGATTTTCGAGCTGCTGCCCATTGCTGAAGTGGGCCGTCAAGGGCCAGATCCGCCCTTTGAGCCCTACTTTGCTACTCCCCAGTCGGTGGATCTTGCCCTCCTCTGCCAAGCCCACGGCATTCCCCACCGGCGGGTGGAAAGCTGGCAGGAGCTGGCCCAAGCTTTGGATCCCTTGCCTGCCCAAGGGGTGCGGGTGTTGGAGATCCTTACGGATCGCAAGGCCGATGCTCGGCGGCGGCGGGACTGGTTTCAACAGTGGTCGGAGCTGCCATCCAAGCCTTGACCTGCTTCCAGATCTGCTCCGGCAAATCCTCAGCTTCGCAGTCCAGCCACTGGATCCCTGGCAGGGCCCGGAACCAGGTCATCTGCCGTTTGGCAAATTGGCGGGTGCGCCGCACAATCAGGGGTTGCAGTTCGGCTTCCGGGATCCGCCCCTCCAGATAAGCGCCGATTTCCGCGTAGCCCAAAGTATTCAAAAGGGGCAGGTGGGGCCCATAGCGCTCCCGCAGGGTTTTCACCTCCTCGATCCACCCCCGCTCCATCATCTCTGCCGTGCGCCGGGCAATGCGTTGTTCCAAACGGGGCATTGGGCAGCGCAGCCCCAGGATCAAGATGGGGTAATGGGGGGGATGAGCCCGCCTTAGGCTGGAAGCCGGCTTCCCAGTGGCGTAAACGATCTCCAAAGCCCGCAGCGTGCGCACCGCGTCATGGGGATGAATGTGCTGGGCGGCAACGGGATCCAACTGCTGCAGCCAGGCGTAGCGGATCTCAGGGGGCCAAGTTTCCAGTTGTGTTCTCAGTTGGGGCTGCGGAGGTACCGCAGGGATCCCCAGGCCGGAGGTTACCGACTGGATGTAGAGACCGGTGCCCCCCACCAGGATGGGCGTCTGTCCCTGCCGATGGGCCTCGGCGATGCGGGTTTGGGCCGCCTGTTGGAACTCGGCCACCGTGTAGGTGTGGCGGGGATCCACAAAGTCAATCAGCTCGTGGGGCCAGAGAGCCCGCTCAGCAGGGGTAGGCTTGGCTGTGCCGATGTCAAACTCGCGGTAGACCTGGCGAGAGTCCGCATTCAACAACGGGGATCCCAGCCGTTGGGCCAAAAGCAGTGCCTGTCGAGATTTCCCGGTGGCCGTGGGGCCGGCAATGACGATCAATCCCGGCCATCCTGTCCGGTCAGAAGCTGCTGCAGCGGGAATGCCGTTCTCGAGAGTTGCACTCATTTCGTTTCGTTCGCGTCAGCGGCGCGGAGTACCTTAGTTTCGAGACATTCAGGATCTGCAAGAAAATTCACACAAGGCAACAGGTTAAAATTTTCAAGAGGCTTTGGCTCTTTGGCTACAATAGAGCTTCCATCGCGTCAGCGGTGCAGAGCACTCTAGCTTCACCTTTTTTCTGGCTTTTCGGGGTTCTCGGTGATCTCATCTTACGTCCCTGCTTCTACTGGGTTGGGCGGCAGTTGCCCACAGCTCAGGCTACCTCTACAGATACAGATGCTCACCCCTCTGCTGCTTGCTTCGGCAAGACGTGGTCTTAGCTGTCTTGGCCGGGCGGTTGGGGCAGGGATCCTGACAGTTTTGTTGGCGTGGGAACCTTGCTCGGCGCGGGGGGAGACCTTGGTGCTCAAGCAGGGAGAAGTGCGCACTCTGCCCCTGTTGCAAACCCGGGCCCGGCTGCCCTTGCAAATGGAAATGCTCTATCTGGGCATGGTCGAGGAGCGCTTCTTGAGCTACGCCCGCGCCAACAATTGGGAGACCCTTTCTAGCGACCGGGAGGATCCCCGCTGGAGCCGCTGGCAACTGCGTCCTGGGGGTGAAGCCCTTTACCTGCCCGATTCCCCTTCATCTCAGAACTCCTTGGAGCCCCCCATCTATGCCCGTGGGTTTTATGTGCAAGCCTATTTTGTCGGCGGGCGCCTGGCGGGAATGCACCTGATTCGCAACCCCGAAGAGCCGGGCTTCAACTTGACAGCCCTGCAAAGGGTGATCCGCGCCTGGTTTCCCGATAATCGCCTGATGTTGTATTACCAAGTGTTGCCAGAGGATCCCGAGCAGCAGGTGCTGGGCGCCTATTTGGGCACCATTCCTCCCCCCTACCTTGCCGATATTCAGCGCAATCGCGTGCCTTTTTGTCAGACTTTTTTCAGCCCCACTTTGCCGCAGCCGATCATCCCCCCCTCCGTCGATGGGCCTCCCCATTGCCTGGGCACAACTGCCGTCAACAGCGGGACGGGGCCTTACGCTGCCCAGAAAGGGGCTGCTGCTTTGCGCTAAAGGCACGTGAGGAGTTGGCTCAGCGCAGCGCTGGGGTCAAGCCGGATTTCAGTAAGAGAGCAGTTTCCTTCAAAATGAACTGTCACCTTAAACTGTCACCAGCTCGGGACGGCGGCTGTTGCGAATGCTGCGAATGGCTTCGGCATAGTCTTTGGCCTTGAACACTGCCGAACCGGCCACAATGGCATTGGCTCCTGCCTCGATCACCTGCCAAGCGTTGCTTCCCTTCAAGCCACCATCCACCTCGATCCAGGGATCCAGGCCGCGCTCATCACACATGGCCCGTAACTGGCGAATTTTGGGCACCACTGCCGGAATGAAGCTTTGCCCGCCAAAGCCGGGGTTGACGCTCATGATCAGCACCAGATCCACCAGCTCCAGCACGTATTGGATCAGCTCCAGGGGGCTGGCCGGATTGAGCACCACGCCCGCTTGCTTGCCCAGATCCTTGATTTGGCTGAGGGTGCGGTGCAGGTGAATGGTGGAGCTGGACTCTGCGTGCACGGAAATAATGTCGGCCCCTGCCTTGGCAAAATCCGCCACATAGTTCTCCGGCTCTACAATCATCAGGTGGACGTCCAGGGGCTTGGCCGTCACCGGGCGCAGCGCTTCCACCACCAACGGGCCGATGGTGATGTTGGGCACAAAGCGGCCATCCATGACATCCACATGGATCCAGTCGGCTCCTGCCTCATCCACTGCCCGTACTTCCTCCCCCAACCGGCTGAAATCGGCTGAAAGGATGGAAGGGGCGATCACAATCGGCTTCTGCCCAGAGGTTGCTGACGGCTGCACCATGGTGAGTCCTGGGGATTGAAAACAGAGAAACGGAGAAACCTGCTCCTCTATGGTACGGGGTTTGATCCCCTTTGCAAAGCGTCATATCCCCTGATACATTTACGCTGAACACTGCTGAACATCACTGTTCAACTATGCAGCGATAGCATTCTGTTTGTTTCCAAAC
>NZ_JANSIG010000053.1:0-20441 GCF_047461975.1 Synechococcus sp. R55.3
CTGTCGCGCTTGAGCCAGTCATCGACGATGTCGAACCATCCTCGCTCCTGACGCACGCGCCCTACCGCTATGGTCATAGGACGATATCTCCAGAACAATGACGACAAATAAAGTGCAATACAGCAGCGCCTGCAACATTTCTAAGCAGCACTGTCCTTCCATCTTACGAAAAATCAATAAGTTGCAACACAGCCTCAGGAAGAAGCGCTGCCTCAGCTCATCCGGCGCAGGGATCCCTTGTGTTTTAGGATGGGAAGGGTTTTGGCTGAGGGCAACTGAGCCGGGATCCGTTCACGGCGGCGGAGCGGAGCCCACAACAACAGGGAGGGCATCGTGGTTCAAGCCAAGATTTTGTTCGCAGCGGCAGAGGCAGCACCTTTGGCCAAGGTGGGGGGCATGGCGGATGTGGTGGGATCCCTGCCTGTCGTTTTGCGCAAGCTGGGTCAGGATGTCCGCATCATCATGCCTCTGTATGGCTTTCTCTGGGACAAGTTCGGCCAGGAACCGGGGCAATACCCCCGCTCGAAAGATCCCATCTGGTCTAAACAGGTCATGGGTCAGGTGGCCGATATTTACGAAAGCGTTTTGCCCGGCACCGATGTGCCCCTCTACTTGGTCAGCCACTACTGCTTTGCTCCCCACCGCATCTACTACGGCGAGGACGAGTTCTGGCGCTTCACCTTTTTTGCCAACGCCGTAGCCGAATTTGCCTGGACTTACTACCCCTGGAAACCCAACATCATCCACTGCCACGATTGGCACACCGGCATGATCCCGGCCTGGATGCACCAAGCTCCCGATATTGGCACGGTGTTCACCATCCACAACCTGGCCTACCAAGGGCCCTGGCGCTGGCAACTGGAGCGCATGACCTGGCTGCCCTGGTATTTTTCTGCCCACAACACCATGGCTGCCGGGATCCTCTACGCCGACCAAGTGAACACCGTCTCGCCCACCTATGCGATGGAAATTCGCACCCCTCTGCATGGGGAAGGACTGCAGGACTTGTTGGCCTGGAAAGGGGAACGGTTGCGAGGAATTTTGAATGGGATCGACATCGATAGGTTTGATCCCCGCACCGACCCAGACCTAGAGGCCAATTTCAGCATCGATGATCTCAGCGGGCGGGCGACCAACAAAGCCACGCTACAGGCCAAGTTGGGCTTGACCGTTAACCCAGATACCTTCCTGATGGGCATGGTGGCCCGTTTGGTCGAGCAAAAAGGGATCGACTTGCTCATCCAAGCCTTGGATCGCTTTTTGGCCTACAGCGACGCGCAATTTGTTTTGCTGGGAGGCAGCGGCGAAGCCTACTACGAAGGGCGGATCCGGGAGATGGCCGAGCGGCACCCGGGCAAAATGGCCTACCAAAAAGGCTACCAACCCAAGCTGGCCCAGTTGATCTACGGGGGGGCAGATGCGTTTTTGATGCCCAGCCGCTTTGAACCTTGTGGCATCAGCCAAATGATCGCCATGCGCTATGGGTGTGTGCCCATCGTCCGCCGCACGGGGGGGCTGGTGGATACGGTCAGCCACCACATCCCCAGCAAGGGGATCGGCACCGGCTACTGCTTTGACCGCTACGAAGCCCTGGACTTTTACACCTGTCTGGCGCGGGCTTGGGAAGCCTTCCAGCACAAAGAAACCTGGCAAGCGCTGCAGAAGCGGGGCATGGCCAGCGATTTCAGTTGGCACCGCTCAGCGCTGGAATACCTGCGCATGTATGAGCTGATTCTCAACCTACCGCTGCTGCCGGAAAACCCCTCCCCGCCTAAGCTCAAGAAGCCCATCTCCTCCCAGCCTCGCTCCAAAGGGATCCCTGAGCTGCAGCAAAGACCCGAGGAGTAGGGTAAAGTGGAACGGGTCAAGAGAGGTTTTGGGGGTTACCCGCACATGATTGGACGACGTCCCGCTGTTGCTTCCCAAGGCTGTCGCCAGGACGCCATCGCCCAGGGACTTAGCCTTCTGCGCCGTTCTTGGGCGCGGTTGGTTTTCGGCGTATTACTCGGCCTCATCTTGGGCGTGGGCTCCACCTTCTGGGCCACCGCTCAGCAGCTCCCTGCCGGACAGCAGCTTATTCCCAATCCGCAGCAGTTTCGCGCTCTAGAGCAACCCAGCAGCGCCCTCAGCGCGTTGCGAGCCGAACAACTGGCCGCCGAAGCCGATGCCGCCATCCAAGCGCAAAACTACGACCAGGCTGTCGAGCTGCTGCAACAGGTGTTCAACGCCTACAACCAGCGCTCCAACTACCACCAAGATCTCTCCCGCGCCTTCGCCGGGATCCAAAACCGCATCTCCGAAGAACAGCGGGAGCTGGCCCGTGTTGCCGCCCAAGCCCGGGATCAAGCCGCCTACGATTTGGCCGTGGTCTATCGCGCCGCCGGGCGACCGGAAGAGGCTGTGGGCTGGCTGATCCAGGTCATCAACAGCCAGGGCCCAACCCGCGAGCTGGGCACCCAAGCCTATCAGCAGCTCTTGGAAATCGGCTTTGTCAGCACCCCCTTTCCCAGTTAGAGCTGCTCTTCCAGATTGCGATAGAAAGCCAGCGCCGTTTGCCCATAGGTTCGTTGGTCAAAGCGCAGCAGGGATCCCACCTGGTCTGGTAGCTTCTGGCCGCTGCGATGCTCGACGATCAAGGTTCCGCCTGGCTTGAGCAAGGGCGGGATCAGGGGCAGGAGCGGGGCGTACAGACCGGCCTCGTAGGGAGGAGCAAAGTACACGTAATCAAATGGCTCCAAGTTCAGGCCGCGGCTGAGCAGCTTGCGGGCATCCCCCTGAATGACCTGGAAAGATTGCCCCGGCTGCGCCACCTTGGCCCAGTTGGCTCGGATGATGCGGCAGGCAGGGGCGGCAATCTCGATCCCGGCCACAAAAGCGGCCCCCTGACACAGAGCTTCTGCTCCCACCGTACCGGCCCCACAGCACAGATCCAGCCAGCGACAGCCTTCCACCTGCCCTTGCAAGATGTTGAACAAGGCCTGCCTCACCCGGCCAGGTGTGGGTCGAGTGCCCAAGCCAGCGGGAGTTTGCAGCGCTCGTTTGCCGCTGATGCGCAGGCTCATGGGATCCCTTCAGGGGCTAGGCGTGGCCGGCAACTGGCCGGTCAACCCACTGCGCTGGGCGGCGCGATCCCGCTCCATCTGGATTTGCTCCACCAAAGGTTGGGGCAGTTGGGCGGAAGCTTGCAGGGCCTGATCGAAAAGGGGGACGGCCTCTCGGTCTTGCCCTTTGGAAACCAAAATTTGCGCCTTGAGGTAATAGAGCTCCGGGTTGTTGCAGGAAGCAGCAATGGCCCGATCCACCGCCTCCAATGCCTCGTCAAAGCGCTTCATATCCCGGTAGGCCAGAGCTTGGCCGCGGTAGGACAGATAGTCAGGCGCTGCCATCCGAAACTGATTCAGAGCCTTCTCCCGGTAGGTCAGCAGCAAATCCATGTAGCCGTTGAGCAGATTCAGCTCCGGATCGCTGCTGTCCACTGCCTGGGCGGCCCGGATGGAGGCAAACAATTGATTGAGGGTGGGCAGAGCCTTGGGCAAACCGATGACCACCCCATCTCGCACCACAATGTTGGCTGCCTCTAGCCCGTAGCCCACACCCTCGTAAAGGTTGCCACGCAAGGGATCCGTCTTTTTCAGCTCGGCAGCCACCTGTCGGGTTTGGGTAGCCAACCGGGCAAATGCTTCCAGATCTCCTTCCTGATAGGCCAGCGCTGCCAACAGGGCATAGACCATCGGCTCTTCGGGAGAGGCTTTCTTGGCCATTTCCAGCTTTTCCCGGCTCTGGCTGTAGCGGCCTGCACAGAAGAACTCTTCAAAAGCTGCGGCTACCTCTGGGCTGATGGGGCGGGCATTGTCCCCGCTGCGGAAGGGATCCTGCGCCCAAACGGGCAGAGCGGATCCCCACACCCAACAAATCACCCCCAGCAGTTTGCCCAGCCTGCTCATTTTGCCGATACTCATCCCCACTGCCTCAACCCCCACCCCTGTCTAACTTTCCCTTTAGCGCAGCAGTTGGGCAATCGAAGCAATAGCCGCATCTTGAACCAACTCATTGGGCTCATAGGCCAGAAGATCGTGCAAGGGATCCAAGGCGCGCGGATCCCCAATTTGGCCGAGGGCACGGGCCGCCGCCTCCCGCACCACCGGCTCATCGTCCGCAAGCTTGGTCAGCAAAGCCGGCACCGCCTCCACCACCCGCATTTGCCCCAACTGGTAGATGGTTTGCAGTTGAGCCTCCAGAGGGGTTGCTGCCGCTGGGAAAACAGAGCTGTACATGGAAATGCCCGCAGAACCGTCGGAGGAGTAGCCGCCATAGGCCATCGAGATGGCCGAGAGAGCCTGCAACGCCTCTAGGGCACGAGATCGCTCTGCCCCGCTCATCTGGGGCAATTGAGCCACCAGATCATCAAAAGCTTGCTGCACAGGATCGACAGCCGCAACCTGTTGGGCAATGCGAGTTAATTGGCGATCGGCCTGCACCTGCTGCCAAGACTGGAACGCTGCCAGACCTGCCACTATCAAAGCCGCATCGGCCAGAATGGCCAGCAGCGCCATTCCTCCCCAAATCTTGCTGCGACGGCTGAGCCTTCGCATTTGCTTATCCACATAGACAAAGGCTTGGTGCTGCCGTTCCCAAAAGTCGGGGGCCACCTGCAGAGTTTGGGCGCTCAGATCGGGAGACAGAAGGTTTTCCTCGCGGGCTACCTCCAGGCTCTGTAGCCTTTGATTCAAGCGAGAAAATTGTTTCGTCCAGAGCCAAGTAAACATCAGGTCACGTCCTCTCTGCAAACCTGCCATCGAGAACCAAGTCTTGCTGACACAACATTGTGCAGGACATTGTGCGGGAACATTATGCGGGCTGTGCTGGCGTTCAGTGTCAGGCAAGGTTGGCCCACTTTCCCCTGGGATCCCAGAGGGGGAGCTTATGCGACAGGATAACAAAAGCGTCGGCTCCCCACCACCGGTCTTTACCCCAGAATCGCAGGATACCTCTCATCATGGAGAGGCCGACGAAGGATACAGAGAGGTTGGCTGCACTTGCGACCGAGAGAACCCGAAGGCCACCGCGTCGAGCTTCTCGACACCCGACTGACCGTTTGAGCCATTCTGCCGCTGCCTGAGGAGATGCCATGACCACTGCCCTCGCCCCCCGTAAAACCCACACTTCAGAGGAATACTTTGCCCTGGAAGCTGAATCAGAGGCCACAGGCGGGATCCGCCGTGAATTTCGCAATGGGGAAATTATTGAGATAACTGGCGGCACACCCATTCATAGCCAACTGATTACCAGTGTCAATGCCCTACTTTGGCTTAAGCTAAGAGGCAAGGGTTTTTCCGTTTTTTCTAGTGATCTCAGACTTTACATACCTGCCTTCGAACAATATGTCTATCCCGATGGTATGGTGATCCAAAACCCAGTTCAGCTTAAAGAAGGGCGCAAGGATACTGTCACTAACCCTATCTTAATTGTGGAAGTGCTCTCGCCTGCCACCGAAAGCTACGATAGAGGAGCGAAGTTTGCTGCCTATCGCTCTCTCCCAACTTTACAGGAGTATCTGCTAATTGACCAAGCTCGAATCAGTGTAGAACACTACCGCCGCCAGGGAAATGTCGAGTGGATCTTCAGGGACTACCATGCCCTGGATGATGTTGTTACGCTGCCATCTGTCAACATCACTTTTTCCCTGGCAGACATTTACGGTGATATTGAATTAGAGCAAGATTCAAATGCAACACGCTCCTGACAAGAACCTACTCCCCCACTTGAAATGTAGATGAGGCAAGTTGGGAATGCCTGAAGTGATTCTGCTAGATATCTACATCCGGCTCTGGCTAGGGTTACACGGCTATGCCATAAAAGACTATTAAAGGATGAGATGGGCGACAATGTTTGCAGAAGTATCTAGGGCGTTTTAACTCATTCAAGGGAGGAAAAACTATGACTGCTACCTATGCTGTGTCTTCTAAGCCAATGACTTTTGCTGAGTTTCTGGAGTGGAAACCTAACAGACGATACGAACTACACAACGGAGTTGCGGTTGAGATGCAACCCACAGGGAAACATGATGAAATCAGTGGTTTTCTTGCCATCGAATTGGCATTAGAAATCCGCAGGTGCAACCTCAACTATTTTCTAGGTCGGGACACCTTGATCAAGGCGCCGGAAGGCGATACTGCCTACGCTCCTGATGGGGTGGTGATTGACCGTACCGCCTTGGCCAGAGAACCCCTGTGGCAGAAATCCTCGACGCTCATCCACGGAACCTCTATTCCTCTTGTCATTGAAATTACCAGCAACAACTGGCGAGATGACTACTGGCATAAGCTGAGTGACTACGAGACGTTAGGTATTGCCGAATACTGGATTGTTGACTACCAAGCGTTGGGGGGTCGTCGGTACATTGGCGAGCCGAAGGTTCCCACAATCTCGGTTTTCCAACTGGTCAATGAGGAATATCAGGCGCAATTATTTCGGGGCAATGACCGGATTCGCTCTAAAGTTTTCCCTGAATTAAACCTCACGGCTGAGCAGATTTTTCGGGCTGGAGCCTAGCATGGTCAAGGCACTTCCGCCCGTATTAACTCGTGGTCAGAGGCAACTTTTTCCAGCCCATTGGCAGAAGCATATCGAATTGGCTGATATATGGCTACCACCCTTCTGAAAGACGTTCCACAATATCCCGACGGGACAACACCTTTTCGCAGGTCTCCCATCTTGGGCCTTTGGGTTCAACTGTGCTTGCGTAGCGCAGCTCAAAAGCGTTGGCCTGTTTCTTGCGCTCTGTAAACTCCTGCAATTTGGCCTCCAGAGTTTCGATATTCTCAATCCACTCATCTTCGATAGTATCGGGCAAAGAACCGAACAAGTCGTAGCGATCTTTCATCCGCTGAGAAAGCACCTCGTATACCTTTTCGTCGTGGGTACCGTGGTACACCAGGTTGAGCATGTCCACACGGTCGCGGGTCTGACCAAAGCGCTTGATCCGCCCGATGCGCTGCTCTAGGCGGGAAGGATTCCAAGGGAGATCAATGTTGATCAGCGTGCCCAAAGTTTGGAGATTCAGACCTTCACAAGCAGCATCGGTGGCCACCACCAGCCGAATGGTACGCTCTCGCACGGCTCTCTTGATATCTTCCCGCTCTGCGCTCCGCCATTCTCCGGCAAAAAACAAACCCGACTTGTGGGCGCCTGCATAGAGAGCCACACTTTCTTGAGGCAGACGTTGGCTCAGGTTGTTGGCCACCCAATGGGCGGTATCAAAATACTGGCTGAAAATGATGCATCCCAAGTCCAGCCAGTGTCGTTCCTGTAGGAAATAGAGGACGGCATCGAGTTTGGGATCCGTGCTCTTTTGGCTCAAGACGCTAACAATGCGCTCCAAATGGGCATATTCTGCCTCTAAAATCTCTGGAAGGTTGTCTAACAGCCAATCTTCTTCTCCGTCCTCCTCAAAAAAACGCCGCTTTTCCAGTAGTTTCTGAGCCGTAGATAGGCCGCTGGCAATACTGGAGCAGATCCGGCTTTGCATGATGCTTTTCATAAACCCAGCGGATTGGGTACGCTGTCTCAAAGCCCTAGCAAAATCTTGGGCAGCTTCATAGGCCACATCAAATTCGGGAGAAGTGAGCAAACCCAGCCCACAGAACATGGGCAATTGCTCTCCCTCGCTCGGCCAAATATCGACGGCAATCCGCTCAAGCAAGCCCAATTCTTCCAAGGTAGAGCGTTTTCGCAATACGGTATGGCGCAGAATTGGGTTGTGTCGCTGGAAAAAAGTCAGCCCCTGTTGGCGCTCTTCCAGGGCATCTCGCAGTTCTTGGCGGGTGAAGTCCTCCAATTCCGTCAGGGGCTTATCTGTGAAGTGTTGACCTTTGAAGAGCTTCAGATCGCTGCGGATGTGGTCAAACAAGGGATCCTCAACAGATGGCGGCAGAGGATTGCGGAGCAAATTCCAGGCAAAATGCTCGTCGGTCACTGCTTGTTGTCCTGTCAAGATGGGCAGGATCCTTTGCGTCTGCTGCCACAACTGCTGATGCCGTCGTCCCAACACATGCTCGGCACCGCTGTTGAGCACTCCCAGCAGATCCCACAGTTCCTCAACATGGGTTTGGATGGGGGTGGCTGTGCCCAAAAGGACGTGCTTGGACTGGGTGGCCGCCTTGCCCATAAAGTCCAAGAGATTGTTGGGTTTGGGATCCCTTACCGTGACACCACGGGTACAGCGGGCGCGGTGGGCCTCATCCAGGACAATCGTGCCAAAGCGTCGTTCCAAAAGGCATTGGGCTTCGGGGGCATTGTGAAAGATGAGACCCGTAGAAACAATACCAATTTGATAGGGGCAACGGCCAATACCTTCAGCACCCTTGGTTTTGATGATGTGCCCATTGGCATCTTGCCATACCTTGCGGTTGGAGAGCCACACAGCAGAGGGAATGCCCAGTTTATCTTTGAGTTCCACTTGCCACTGCTGGCAGAGGGTAGCCGGACAAAGAATTAAGGCTGGCCCATCTTCCAAAAGGCACGCCACCATCGCCGCAACCGCCAAAGACAAGGTTTTACCCAGCCCCACTTCATCTGCCAGAATGAGTCGCACTGCACCATACAGCTCTCGGTGTTCCAGGAACATTTCCACAAACGACTGCTGCCATGGTTTGAGAACCTCACCCCGGCGATAGAGAGGGGCTTCCACCAATGCGGCTCCAGGAACATCGACAGGTTGCAAGTCTTGAAGAAATACCTCTACCTTGCGAGATAATCGCCCCACCTCTTCCACAATCGCTTCTGGCAGAGGAACACTCCGTTCCCACAGGTACTGAAACTCCGCTTCGACCCAAGCAACCCCTTCTGGCGACTGGTCTTCCCAGACAATTTCGTAATGCTCTTGCCATCCCTGCCGCGTTTCGTTGAGGCTGCCGATAAAAGCAGATTTGGTGCCATCTCTTGCCTCAATAACACCTGCTTTGCCGTGGAGAAAGGGGGCATCTGCGGCTGACACCACTCGCACTTCCACTTTGCCGCTTTTGAGGATTTCGTAAAGTTGACGGTAGCGGGGGCGCTGTAATAGGCTGGTGATCAATTCTCCTTTCTCTTCGTTCCATTTTTCTTTGAGCGCCATTTCTCTGGCCTGGCGGGAAGCTTTGCCGATGGCAATATCCCAGGGATCCAAGTCGCTGTTACAGACGATCTGCACCTGCTCGATGTGTGTAATCTCTTCAGTCACCAATTCAAAAATAGAAGAGCGAAAGTACCCAGCAATGCGCTTGTAGGTGCGTGCCTTTGCCAGGCGATCTTTGAGAAAGACATGGCTGAGCCGCTGCTGGCGGGAACTGAAACGGCGTAGGAAAGAAGTGCTGGACATGGCGGGCTGGGGTAAAATTGTAACAATACTCTAGCCTTAAAATGAGCAGCCGAAGGCGCAAGCAGCGTCTTTGCAGAATAAGCTGATCAGCGCAAGGTAGCCATGTCAACCGTACAAGAGTCTGCAGGCTTTCAGGGCAGAGAGAAGCGCAGCATAGGAATATCCGAAGCACAAGCGCGGCTTATTCAAGAGAAAATTCAATCCGTCTTTGGCTCGGATCTGTGGGCTATTGTTGTCTATGGATCCCGCGCCAATAATTCATGGGTTCACGGCTCTGACCTCGATTTATTAGTAATTGCAGAGAATATACCCGATTGCAGAAGCAGAGATGACTTACTGCTTCCTACCTGCAGGGATCTAGAAAAACTTCTTGGCTTGGAGATAAACTTTATCTTGCTAAAGCCCACAGAGCTATGCAGGCCAGCCAGCTTGACTTATGAAGTGGCTACCAACCACCACATCATCTATGAAAAGCAGAACTGCATCACGCAGATCAGGGATATAGTCAATCAACTCATCTGTGACAGTTTAATTACGTATAAAGTATGCCGGGGGATCCCCTATTGGGTGAATAACGATGAGAAAGAAATTAGCAAGAGACTACTATCAAAGGGCTAATTATCGCATCCAAGCGTTGTCATTCTTCTATGAGGTTGGCGATTACGCTGATGTAGTTCGGATGTGCCAAGAAATCATTGAGTTATTCATCAAAGCTTGCCTAATCATTAAGGGAATAAACTACGGCAAAACCCATGACCCTGGTGGCCAAGTAGCAGAAAATAGGGAACGGTTCCCAGAGCTTTCTGACGAGGAAATAGCCTTGCTGGAAAACATATCGTTTGAGATGCGCAAAGATAGGGAGTTAGCTTTTTATGGAGCTGTAGATATTGTCCCCTTGGAATACTACAAACAAAAAAATGCGGACAAGGCTATAGCTTATGTTAACCAAATAAAGTCGATTGTTGAGAAATACTTTAACTCAGATGCTGAGCTTGAAGGAAGCCCTGGCAATACAACTTGTGAGTGAGTTAATCCTATAACTTCTTCTTCAACCCAAGCGTTCATTTCTAATCAGTGCAAACAAGATATTAGCGGCTGAGGATTCTTCTGGATAGCGGTGTTCTCGCTTGCGGGCAATGTATTGACAAAAAGCCACCAAATCATCCCGGCGCATGTGGTAGTTGGGCACCAAAGACCGCAGGTGTTCCATCACCTCATCGCTATCCGCTTCTTTCTGCAGTTCGTAGAGAGCAAACAAAACGGCTCGCAGTGCTGAGCGGCCAAATTCGCCCTCAAAGCTGCTCTTCTTGAAGTCTAGAGCATTTTTGAGTCGGGCATTGTTGGGCTGCTGAGAGGCCATCAATTCGCCATAGTCGCCAACTCGAAATGCCTTGGCAAAGTTCTGGTAGTTGTCCAGCTTCTTCAGCCCTACCGCTTCCAGTTCCATCATTTTCAGATAAAAGCGCTCTGCACCACAGCACCCCTCCCACACACCCGGCGCAATCCCTTCGGGTACAAGATGCTCATTGGCAACCTGCACGGCATAATCAATA
Organism: Synechococcus sp. R55.3; assembly: GCF_047461975.1. NCBI lineage: Bacteria > Bacillati > Cyanobacteriota > Cyanophyceae > Synechococcales > Synechococcaceae > Synechococcus > Synechococcus sp. R55.3. The sequence goes on from NZ_JANSIG010000053.1 coordinate 10,912, forward strand.
ATTTCCCGAACGATATCTCTTTCGCCCTTGGGTCGGGGCCGCACCGCCGCCGCTACCATGTCCTGCCCATCGATGCGCCGATAGCCCGTCAGCACCCGCAACGCCGCCGCATAACCCGCCATCTGCAAATCCGCATCCTCAAACAAATTCTCGGTGCGCCCTTTGCCCTTGGTGCGCTGGTTCAATCCCACCATGGTCTCGATTTGATGGGCTACTTCCTGCCGCACTTCCTCCACCAGTTCGTCCCGATAGGCGGACTCGTCGCGCACCCGCTTGCGCGCTACCAACAATACCGTGCCCTGCACGTACCCGCCCTTTTTTAGTTCGGAGGTGGTTTCGGTGGCAATGTACCAAGCCGCTGTGACCTGCAACCCCGCCCCCCACATGATGCTGGCCATGTCCGACCACACTTCGGCATCCTGATGGGTAAACATCACAATCTGCAAGCCGTTGTCGGGCATGTGGTTTGCCAAGGCAGTATAGGCGGCAATCATATCCTGACGGAACTTTTCCCCCTTGCCCTGAATGGCCAACGCCCGCCGACTGTCCCACACCCAATCGGCAAACTCCTTGGGGGGATTCTTGCGCAACCACGCGATGAAAAATTCCGTGATCTCGTGGTAATGCACCGCATCCGCATACGGTGGATCGGTGATGAAAATATCATTTAGAACAGCCAAGTAACTTGATTGCCTCGTCTCTACGACTTTGGTTATTTCCTTCAATACAGGAGAGTTTTTATATTCTGTATCTAATATTGTGAGTAATGAGTTAAAGGCTCTAGTCCCATACATCCATTGTGTGTTAAGTGCCTGGTTGTAAAATGTATTTGCAAAATTATCGCTTGCTCCTCCGACTTGCCTCCCCGATCCATCCTTTGCAATTCTTTTTTCAGAAGTAGCCCAAGGGGTCAACTTGCTACAATAGTTCGTGAGATTAGAATGTTTTACGAAAAGTGTTGCAGAAATAAAGCCTCCTTGTTGCAAGAGGTTAAATAAGAATCTAGAGAGGGTATAAATCTGTCGTGCCAAAAACAAATGATGCCAATAAGTCCAGCCCCGCTCCCAAATTGGCTGACTTGTATTGTATCCAGGTTCAATCGGCATATCGGGAACCAGACCAGCTTCTTGCCAAGCGGCGAGGTTTTCTCTAACGATTTGCTCTACTTTGCGCTCTCGTTCTAGGTCGGCGGGGGTGACGCTGGCAAAAAAGGTTTCTTGACGGCTTTTGCCCAAGGTTTTGGCGGTGATCCACTGAATGCAATACAGCCGTTCCTGAAAAATGTCGTCGGGGCGGGGCATAAAATCGTGTTTTTCCCAGCGGCGCAATTTGTTTCCCGTCGTGCCATCGGGCAAGCGGTAATCGCCGCGAATGGTTTTGATCGGCGTGCGGTATTCTTCCCCATCCAGCACGTACACCAAATCGCCCTTTTGCACCGTGCCCTTGGCGGCGGCGGTCATTTCCGCTTCGCTGACCCCGGATACAATTTCAATTTCAAAACGTTTTTGGTCGTAATTGGGGATTAACTTGGCCACCACATTGCGGGTTTTGCTAATCACCCAACTGGGAGCCATTGGCACCATCCAGCCGGTGTGGGGGCAACGGGTTTCTAGGCAGTATAGGTAGGCTTTGGCGCGGTTGCCGTGTTCATCATGCTCGATGCCCAGCTTCGTAATTTCCTGATCCACCGCTGCGGCTACTTCCCTTTGGGCTTGCTCAATTTCCCGGCGGGTGGCTTCATCTGCCCCCACGATATGCAACGCTCCCCAAGTGAGCATACAGGCAATGGGATTGAGGTCGCTGGCATAGACATCGCATCCCAGCCTTGCCGCCTCAAAGGGAATTTGACCGCTGCCGCAAAAAGTATCCCCCACTCGTGGGCGATGGCCAAACCGCAAGATCCCCAGTTGTTCCACCAATTCCGGGAAACTGTGGGCATTTGTCCCCAAATGTTGGTTCACCCGATCCCAAATGGGGCCGTAGAGGGTGGCATCGTCGCATTCTTCCGGGCGTTTGCAGAGTTCCAGTTTTTCCAGGTAAGAGCGTTGCGCCAATTTGGGTTTGTCCCGTGGCGATTTCAAACGCCGTTCCAAACTGCTGTCGGCGATGCCCATCAGCAATTCAAAAATTTCCAGATCGGCTTCCGGATCGTCGGTGGCGGGGAGCAAGGCCCCCAACACGCAGGCTTTGGCCAGGATCAGAGGTTTGCGCCCTTTCCAATAGCTCCCCAACGCCGTGAGGGTTTGGCCAGCCCCAGCTTTGCGTTCCTTTTGCGCTTCGGCGCTGATTTTTTGGGCAGGCAAGAGCCGCTCGATCAAACTCGGCTTATCTTTCCAAGCAAGGGGGATGATGGACAAGGGAGATCTCCGGCGATACCATCGATCATGGTAGCTCTTAGGGCCCTAAGCCGTGAACTGGGAAGACTATATTCATTCGGATCCCGATATTCTCTTGGGTAAGCCAGTTTTCAGAGGAAGTCGCCTATCGGTGGAATTTATTTTGGGGCTATTTTCGGCAGGCTGGACGGAAAAGCAGATTTTGGAAAACTACCCTACGCTGACTCCAGAAGCACTTAGGGCTATGTTTAGCTATATCCAAGAATGTATGCGTGAAATGAACTTCTACAGTTTTTCAGATAAAGTCAGTTGATGCAATTTCTCGTCAATGAAAATTTTCCACGCTTAAGTATCTGTCTATTGCGAGATGCTGGCTTAGATGTGGCATCGTTCTCAGAGGAAGCTCCAGGTACTAAAGATTTCGAGGTCTTGGCTAGAGCTGCACAAGAGAAGCGGATTATATTGACTTTTGATCGGGATTAGCGTCCTTTGTAAGTCTAGCTTGTCCAAATCTGGAATGGACTCTGGAAGAGCGTTAAACAACTTGCGAAACTGGGCAGTGGTGCGAGATTTCACAGTGTTTCGGGGTTTAATTCTTCCGTCTTGCCTGCTTGATACTCGGCTATTGCCTCGGCACCGAGTTTTGCTAACATATCCGCTGAAGAAGCAAAGGATTCTTCCCATCGCTGATCGTCTTCTAGCTCATCAAGAATCAGGCTGGCAATTGCATTTTGCTCCTCTGTGGGTAGAGCTTTTAACTTGCTAATCGCTTTCTCCAGCAGTTCTGTCATCATTTGCATTCTCCCAAATAGGCGGTTTTATCTAGTATAACTTAATCTCTTAGCTTTGTCGTGCCAATGGTTGCTTCACTATCCCAAAAGGGCGAGGGATCTTCTTGCAAGCAGGATAACAGGCTGAGTTGATCGGCTTCTACGGCTTCGCTACGCAAGCTATCGGAACAAGCTGGCTGGTATGGGCGCTTGACCGGAGTGGGCACACTCAGTTCCGTCAAGGGATTTTCTGTGAGGGCATAGCGCAGGGCTTTGCGCCAACCGATATTCCCGTGATCGACACCCCCTGTCGCCGCTGCTGTCATGGTGTAAAGCCACCAGCGCTCTTCTGGACGCAGCCCTCTCCAGTTGCGAATGGCATTGGGGATCGCCTCCGGTTTGGCCCGTTCTACTGCCCAAGCCAGCACCAGCAATTCCTTCCCCAGCAGACGTTCTACGAGGTTGCGGCCAGTTGTCCAACGGCTCGGATTCATTTTTTTCGCCCGCAGGCGGTCATTAAACTCTTGTTTGAGATCCTCAGCAATCTGGCTCCAGATAGACCGGCTGAGAACACAGCGCTCCGCAATGTCCGGCTGTCCGTTGATGCCCGCCTTGATGCCATAGACTTCGTAAATCAGCACAGGAGCGGTTCTGCCGGCAGGTATTTCGACCACAAAGTGGTGGGGATCAACGGTTTTGGGACAGCCGAACCCCACCGTCTCCCATTTTTTATCGCTCACTGCTCTACCTCTCCCGGCTCAGGATTGATTTCCAACCGATGCAAAAAGACTTCCAAATCGTGGCCGCTGCTGAAGCGTAGGTCGTCCAAGCGCAGACTCACCTCTGCCGTCTCATTGCCCAAAGCCTGACGTGCTATCGCAATAAACTGCTCAATGTCTTCCGCTTTTACCACCATATCGCTTCCAAACCGGGTGGTGATGGCTCGGTTCCCTTCCCCCACGGTTAGGGAGATCCCACCCGCCAGTTGCACACCCAAAGCCTTGCTCTGATTGATGGCCGTATAACTCGCCTTATTTCCTTGCAGGTTGAGGCGCTTGTGCAGCTTAGCCGGTTTGTTTTTGTCAATCACCGGCCCTTTTTGGTCGAGCGCCGGGATCGTGAAGTTGCGAGTGGTGCTCACCCCTTGATCTTCGGCGTAGGCATAGATGGTAACGGCTTCTGATCCCTCTAGTTCGATGGGGCCAGTGTAGAGGGTGCCTTCCCGTGAGTTAATGCCCGTGGTGTTCCAGCGAATTTGACCACGGGGTTTCACGGTTAGCTCTACGGTGCGCTTGCCGCCGCCAATACGAGGCTGGTGGGTGAGGGTCAGCGTATTCTTCCAAGCATAGACATCCCCTGTCTCGTGCCGGCCATCCGGGTCAATGGCGACAAACCACAGGGCAGTGGCATCGGTTGTCCAGATCGTATCGGGCACCACAGGGCTGTTGGCATCCACATTGGGCGTGTAGCTGTAGTGAACACGGCCATTTTTGCCCGCATCTCGAGGCAGAATTTCCAAGGTAGCCGTACCGGTGCGGTCATCGTATTCTCGCTGGGTGATGGCTACGGATGTGCGGGGGGGCGGAAAGGGCCCCTTTTCGATGTATCCATCTTCGGTGTACCGCCAGCGACCTTGGCTGACGGCTATCTGCCGCAGGGTATCCATTCCTTTGGGGGGCAACCAGGGCCAGCGCTCGTTGGTGATGGTGCGGGAAACCACGTCTCGCCAAGGGATCCGCCGCTCTCCCCCTGCCGGCCACAACAGGTCTTCTGCTCGCGACAGCAACGCCTCGGCATTGGCTTCCACATCGACATACAGCTTGGATGCACCGACATCGGATAGGGCTTTTTCGATCTGCTCTTCAGCATGGAAGGTATTGCCCGTAAAGGTCATGGAGAGCTTGGTAGGAGTCAGTTTGCCCTTGATGGGGTAATAGACCCGATTGAACAGGCTGACCACAGTGGCGTTAAAGTCGTAGGCGGCTTGTTCGGCCTCTTCCTCCAGTTCTGCTTTGTGGGGGGATTTGTCTCCACCGGTTTCTTCCAGTACTCGGGCAACGGCCCACAAACGACGGGTTTTGTCTTCTAGGCTGGCCAGATTGGAGCCATCTCCGGTAACCACACAAAAGTTGTTCTTCTCGGGAACACTTTCCCAAAACTGCTGGGCCTCTTCTGGGGGTGTTTTGCTGTCTGGGCTGAGTACCAGGCACACCCGCGGGCCATTGAGGCGAATCTCATCAATTTTGGGCAGGGCTTGCACCTCTTGATAGGCAATCCGCCGTTGGGGTCGGAAAATTTCTTCCAGCCGCCGCTTCATTTCCGCATCAATTTTCGGCTGGGGAGCGTTGCGGGCACGGCTATCAATGCGCTTACGCAGGTTCTCGATGTTGGAAAAGTACCAAGCATCGTTTTCTTTGCGGTGCAGGTACCAGGCGTTGGCACGGAACGCTTGAAAAGCATCCTGAAATTCGCTGACATTCCGCTGAGGAGCTACTAGGTATTCCAAAAATTGCCCCTCGGTAAAGCCTTTCACGGCATCAACTGATTCAGACAGAGAGGCAGTCAACAGCAGGGCAGCAATCTGACTGGCAGCATCATGGCCCAGTTTTTGATCCACCAGTTCAGCGACAGCAGTGCCATTGGCCGCAATATCGTGGGCAATCGCTCCCTGTAGATTGCTGATTTTGTTGATCTCTTCCCGCACATCTGGGATGTTGAGGTTCAGATGCTGGCAACCGATCAGGTAGACATCGTTGCTGGGACGCTCCCATACCGACTGGATTATTTTTGAAACAAACTGCATCAAGCCGCGAGTTTGACGGTAGCTTTCGTTTTCCTTAAATAGGGCAATGATGTGCTTAACCGAAGGATGGAAAGGGTAAGAAGCATGAATTTCGGCGGCAATTTGTTCGGCAGTTTTGGCAATTGATTTGGCTCTGGCTGCATCTCCCAGCACTTTTGCGTAGGCAGAAGCAACTGCATCAATGGTTTGTACATTGGGCAGGGAGCTAAATAGCCGCTTGCGGAGAATGTCGTAAATTTCCGATGTGCCCAGGTCTACCGGTGTGATGGATCGCGCTTGGCGGTTGGTTTCTTGAGCGAAGTTACCGATTGCTTTTTGCAGTTCCCGTGAGGCTCCTTCGTAGCTGCCGGATAGGTTGGAAATGACAATGCAGCAGCGCTTTAACTTCAAGGCGGCACTCAGCAGGTTCGATAGGGCGTAGGTTGTCACTTGCGCCAATGTACCTCCGCCCACCATGCGGGTAATGGCGTAGTCGAAGTAGGGCGGCAGCTCGTCCAATAGAATGAGGGTGGGTTCATCTCCAATTAAATCAATCCAATCCTGCTCACTGGGGGCATCTGCTCCGTGCTGCCAAAATTTGACAAAAGCCTCTTCTTTCCCCAGTTGCCGGGCAATCTCTCCCCAAATAAACCGTTGCTCGAACTTGAGGCGTCCATTGATGGCAACCAGTTTAGCGTCGGCAAAAGGAGCATCTTGAGTGATGTCTGGCACAACCTCGGCACGCAAAGCGGCATCCCGCGCCAGCAACCCTAGGGCAATCATGGAGTGGGTTTTACCACCCCCCATCGCCTGTTTGAGTTCAAACACCGCTTGGTCGGAGCGACCTGCCAGCCGTTTGAGCCCCTGACGCAGCAACAGATCCATCCCGCGGGTAATGTGGTTTTTGGCGAAGAATGCCCGGGCATCCTCTGCTGTATGCTCGATAACATTCGACAGATTTTCAATTTGCTCAACTATGGCGTAGTTCAAGGCCATAGGATGAATTTGACAAACGTCTTTGACGGTGGGAATCATTGCGGCTAGCTCCTGCTACCCAAGATGGTGACCCTCTCTTCAACTAAAGGAACTGTGGGGGGTGTTTAGTATTTAGCAGAGCTGACACAGGCAGGCAAGGGTGGCTGTTCGATATTCATGTCCCGCCTTGTTTGGGATGCGACGGTCAGGATGGGGATCCCTCTGTGAGGATTTGGTTAACCTTTTCTGTCCACTGGGGATCTTCAGGTGCAATCACTATGCTCTTGGGTCGGGATCCCAGTTCCCGATAGATGGGCTCCACTGCAGGAGTGCCCCGCAACTGCCAAGCTATGTCTTTGAGCTGTTGAGTGGTCAAGGTCGATAAATCAAGGATGGTCATGTGGATAGCTCCCCCTCTGGGCCAGTGAATCTCTGTAGCTTCGACCCGTTGGGCTTTACCTCAAGATAAACGGAGAGGGTGGGATTCGAACCCACGGTGGCGTCAACCACGGCAGTTTTCAAGACTGCTTCCTTAAACCGCTCGGACACCTCTCCAAATTGCCGGGATCCCCAGGCTTTACTTATGTTACGCAATGGGTTTCTGGCTGTGCAATCGCTGCCGACCACAACCCCCACAGATTTACCCGCCACTGCCGCCGGAGACCTGAGTGGACGCCTGATGGTTGCGAATGGCCCGCTTGACCAAATTGAGGAAGGCAAAGGCCCGTTGGTCGGTGGGATCCAAGCGCATCACCGCTTGAAAGGCTGCTTCCGCCTGTTGCAGAACGGCCAGATCGATTTGTCCATCCTCATCGGCTTCCAGTTGGGCCTTTTGCAAGAGGAGGGCCCCTCGATTGTAATGGGCTGCCACATGGTTGGGATCTGCCGCCAAAACGGCTTCCAGCTCTGTCAGGGCCGGATCCAGATAGCCGCTCATGCCCAGTACCCAGGCCAGCTTGTAACGAGCTTCGGTATGGGTTGGATCGGCAGCAACCGCCTGGCGAAACGCTTGGATGGCAGCCTGGAAATCGCCCGCTTGTACCGCTGCGATGCCTTCTTGGTAGCTGTCGTGAGCCATGAGCAAGTTGGGGGTTGACTGGGAAGCTGGCATGAGGAAGGGATCCCTTACCTGTAGATTAACCCTTGCCAAACCGGTGGCTCCCAATTCCCATCCCAGGTACCGAGAACAGAGCCGTGCCCCCGCTGGTTTACCGTCTTTTCCCTCTTGGGGGTGCCATCTGCAGCAGGAGAAACTGCCGCGGCAAGAGATTGGAGATTGCGCAAAGCCTGACCCGCATAACCTGCGCCCCTTCCTAGGATGAACATAGCCATTGATTGGGTGTGAACCATGAATGCCAAACTGCTTTTCCTACCGCTGGCTTTGGGGCTGTCTGTGGCTCCGACCACCGCTGTTTTTCCGCAAACCCTAGGCATCTACCCTCCTTTACAAAGGCTGCAACTGGCCGATACTCGTCAGTTGGATGTTGGCACCCGCTCCATCATTGTCAACCCCGTTCCTTCCGACCTGCGGGTGAATCTGGAGCTGGATCGGCACGGGTCTAACCCCATCTACCGGCCTGGCGAGCCGATTGCCATTACCCTGAGCACCAACCGCGATGCCTACGTTTACCTGTTCAGCATCCAAGCCGATGGCCGTACCCATCTGATTTTGCCCAACCGCTTTTCCGGTGGCAACGAGTTTCTGCGGGCCGGAGAAGTGCGCACCTTCCCGCCGCCAGGGGCCAGCTACCGGTTGACCATCGCTCCACCCTTCGGCCAAGCCCAGGTGTTGGCGGTGGCATCCCCCCGTCCGCTGAACTTCCAGGAGATCGCCTCTTTCGAGCAGAGTGGATCCTTTGCCGATGTGCGGGTGCGGGGATCCCAACTGGGCAATGCCATTGCCCGCGCCATCATTGTCGAGGGGATCCCTTCTGACCAGTGGGTGACGGCCACTCGGTTCTATCGGGTTGCCCCGCGCTAATCCAAGCTCTGAGACCTCAGGTGGATGGCCCGCACAGGATCCCCTTCATCGGGTATATGACCAGCCCCACCGTTCAAGCTGGGAAGGAAGTCAACCACCCCAAAGGCTGCCCAAAGATTGGGTTCATCTGCCACAATGAGAGCAGCCAAAGGTAGTCTCGGCTACGTTTCTCCTGTGCGGTTTTGGTCGGCCATTCTATGTCCCCTTCCTCCAAGCCCCTGAGCGAGCAGATTCGCAGCATTGACGACCATCTCTCCCGCCGCCCCCTGGATCTGGATCCGGCGGGCTATTTCGTCATCTACTTGGATCGGGAGCAGAACCTCATTTGCGCCAAGTACTACAGTACGGTGATCAACGAGCGGGGGCTGGCCACCGATCCGGAGACAGGAGCTGTGATCCCGGCAAAGGGCTCCGTCAACCGATCCCCTGAACGGGTGTACGTTGGGCGCACGGCCAAAGAACTGTGTGTGCAGATCTTTGAAAAGGAGCAGGAGAGAGTGGTCTCCCAGCTCAGCCATGCGGCCTACTTGGGAAGGGAGTTTCAAAAAGCCGAAGCTGCCCTGATCTCTGGCGAGGAGTACATCCAGGACTGATCCCTTCCCAGAAAGCTCACCAAATTTTCGGGCTGGAGGCCCGCACCATAGCCGCAGGCTTGGTGTCGGGAGGAAAGCCCTCCTCCATATAGG
>NZ_JANSIG010000054.1:0-20261 GCF_047461975.1 Synechococcus sp. R55.3
CGTGTTGGGCGACTCGGTGAACATCCTCTCTGCCGATTTCTGCGATGGCAGCATCGACGACGGCTTTGTGCAGGATGGCACCCTCAATGGCGGCGGCAGCAACTATGTGGCTGGCCAAGACTTCGCCGGTGGACGGGCCTCAGCACCTCGCCGCAGCGACTACTACGGCTGCAGCGGGCCAAACCTAGGGGCCAACACCTCCTTCCTCAACCAAGCGCTGGTGATCCGGGGCAACAACTGGCCGGCTCAGGATCCCAACAGCGGCGGCGCTGGTGTCCTCCGCTTCGACAACACCAACGGGGCCCAGAACCTGGGCGACAACCTCAACCAGCCGGGTTGGCCGGATGTGTTTGCCCGCGACACCATTCTGGCTCCCTTCGACAACGCCGATTCGGATCCCAATAACGATGACAGAACGGCGGGCGGTGGCGTGCCGGCAGTGCGGCCCTTGCGGGCACCCGATGTGGGCTATGCCAACTTCGGCACCCGCATCTCCGCTTTGGGCAACCCGGTGCTGGATACCTCCCGCTGGGTGCTGGTAGCTCCACCTGGGCCTTGCCCGAGCCCTGGTGGCTCTGGGTTGCTGGCCGAGTACTACAACGGCTGGCTGACCAGCCCGCAGAACCAGTACAACCGCAACACAGGGTTTGCCACCAACCCCAGTGGACAGGCGGTGGGCCCCCTGTCTTCGAGCGCTCAAGATGCCAACCTGCCCTACTTGCGGGCGGTGCGCTGGCCGGATCCGGTGTTCCCGGCGCAAGGAGTGCCTAATGCCATTGGTCAGTACAACAATGGCTATACCACCAATGCGCCTACCTGTAATCCAAGTGGCACCAACGACCAACGCTGGGCCTGCGTGCGCAATGCTATCGATAACCCGACCAACCTGGCCCCCTTTGCCCGCAGCGGCAGCGGTTTCCCTTGGTGGGGCGGCTTCCAGTACTTTTTTGGCACTAGCACATCGCTGAACTCTCACTCGCCTTTCAAGCGTTTGCTATATAGTAACTTCCCCACTTGCAACAGCTCTTTGTCTGACATCCTGCAGCCCCTCTGCCGTTTGTCACTACCGCCTGGCAGCCCCGATCGGCGGGATCGCGGCGATTGGTTCTGGATGCCCAGTTGTGGGGAGCCCGATGGCAACAACAGCCTGCCGAACCTGCCCATCGACGCGGATGACCTCAACTTTCCAAGTCACTTCAACTTCCAGCGCTCCTGTTGGCGGCGTAGAAGTGGGGGCGGGCCAAATGGCAACAACAACGGCAACGACTTTTTCGTGGTGCGCTGGGTAGGGGAGCTGTATCCCCGTTGGCCTGGCCTACAGAGCTACCGCATTCTCAACGGCGACGACGGCGTGCGGCTGATCATTCGACGGCGGGACGGCTCCAGTGCCACTTTTGTCAACAATGGAGCCTGGAACGGAACTCCGCTCAGCCTAGGGCCCAATGCTGCGGGTGCCGAAGCCTGGCAGGATGGCGGCGGTAACCTGGTCACCCTGCGATTAGAGCTGGAGTGCGCGGATCCATCCCAGCCCTCGCCCTACTTGGTGGAGATCCAAACTTACGAAAATACCGGCGGTGCCTCCCTGCGCTTTGCCACCCGCGATGGCAGCGAGTTGGAAGACTACGACCTGCAGTACCTGAAGCCGTTGAAGGGGGTGAACCAACCTTGCCAGCCGGATCCGCTGAAGCCTTTAGCACCCAACCAGAAGTACTGCGCAACCCCCCTCAACTGCGATCCCATCTGGACAGACTGGACTCCTGCATGTAAAACCGACATCTGTGTGGCCACCACCATTACCCAAACCAAAACGGCCACCTTTCCTGCTGGCTGCCCTGGCACTCCGCCGACGCCGATGACTCGCCAGTTCACCTGCAATCCTCAATTTAACTATGGGCCCTGGTCGAATTGGTCGCCCGACTGTACCCCAACCCAGCAGTGCAACAAAACCACCATTACCCAAACCCGCAGCCGCACGGTAACGCCGCTCTGTACCAGCCAAAGCCCCTTCACCGAAAAAGAAACCCGAGCCTTTACCTGCCAGCCTCCAGGTGCTAGCTGCGGTGCTTGGTCTGAATGGACTCCTCCTTGCACCTTGGCCAACGGTGGCACCAATGTCACCCAAACTCGCAGCCGCACCTGCACAGTGGCAGTTTGCGGAACCAGCTACACCGAGACGCAATCCCAGACGGTCAACTGCCCGCAGACCTGCAACTACAATTGGGGGCCTTGGTCGCCACCCGATTGCAGCCAGGTCAGCGTTTCCTGCGGCCAAACCAAAACGGTTACCCAAACCCGGATAGGCAACCGGATTGACGCCACCAGCAGCCCAAGTTGCCCGGCCACCAAAACGGAGACGCAATCTTTGAACTGTCAAGGCCCTCCCTGCGGGCCAGGTACCTTTGCGCCCGAGGCTCCCGGCGAGAGCCCCTTGGGCGAGTGGATGGCGGCCAAGCCCAACACGGTGGATTTGCGCCCCGTCTGGGAAATCCAAGCGGATCCGGAGCCGGAGACCATTGGCGTGAACATGGTGGCCGCGGCTTCTGCCGAAGGCGTGACGATCGCTCTGCAGCCGGAGCTTTCCCCGGTGCTGGAAGTGAAAGCAGGGGTGCCCAAGCTGCCCAAGTGGCCCAGCCCTGCCGAAGCTTTGCAAGCGGCCTTTAACTGGATGTTTGGCGAGCCAGCTTATGCCGCCCGCAATGGCCTGAAGGGCAACTTGCCCTCTCAGATTGCAAATCCTAGCAAGGAGCCTGGCATCCGCCCTGCTGAGAAGACCAGCTCCAAGATTTCTGGAACTCCTGCTGTGGGTACCGATGACTGGGCCCGGCAACTGCGGCGGCAACTGCTCAACAAGGACGGAGAAATTCGCTGTGGCGATGAACAGGTCACTCCCTCAGACGGTGGCTTCTGGGTGCCGGGGGTATTTCGCCCCAACTTCAACGACCGCTTCAAGTACACCGCCTACACCGGTGACAGCCGACCCAGCACTCTGCGTACCTCTCCTAAAGGTGCCGATCCTACCTTCGAGGATCTCAACAAGAATGGCATTTGGGATCTGGAGGAGCCTTCAAATGTTTTGGAGCGGGATCCACTGTTTGGGTTAGACTTGCCGGATCGGCCAGAGCTAGAGATCCAACCCCAGATGGCGCTCAACCCTTACGCCCGCGTCAACAAAAGCGCCGCGACCCAAGCCTACACTCCCGCGTCCAAGTATGCGGACGGATACTACATTAACCACAAGGGCAGTGAAGATATTCGCAATGGCCTCTGCTTCTACGTCAAGCCCAACGGCAACACCATCCAGGTTCAGATCGACCGTAACGGCGGCGATGGCGATGGCCTGGTCTGGGTGGATGTGGAGCCGTACACTCTCAGCATCAATCAACCCACCACCGGCTTTGCAGGCAGCAACCCCGTGCTGGGGGTGATCCTGGACGAGGTGACCCGTCGGCCCATTCCGATCCCGCGCTTCCAGGAGCTGGCCCCAGCCGCAGCCGACTTGAACCAGCGCCGCCGCAACGACAACGGCACCCAAAACCGGCAGCTCCAGCCGGCCAGGGAAACGCGGGTAAATGCCATTGCCATCAGCGGTGTGATCCCGTCTCGGCTGGATCAGACGGGCGGGGGCATGCACAACTTCCTGCGCCTCAACGAGCTGTGGAGAGATGTCAACCTCTTTTTCAGCGGCTCGATGATCCAGCTCAACTACAGCACCTATGCTACCGGCCCCTTCCTGCAGCACAGCTTTGAGCCACCCGGTCTGGTAGACGATCCAACCTTTGTGCGGGGCTACGACTACTACTACCCACCCAACCGCCGCTTCGGCTACGACGTGGGTCTGCAAATTGCCCGTCGTCCCAGCGCGGTGTCGGCCCGCTTCCAATTCCCCTCCAATACCCGCACCGAGTTCTTGCGAGAGCTGGATCCTCAGGATCCGTATGTGCGGCGGCTGCGCTGTGCCTTGCAACAGCAGCCAGGTGTTCCTCTACAGGCTGCTGCTCAGATTGGAGGTTGCAGTGACTTCAACTGATATTGACTTCCCAAGCTGGGGGTAAATTCAAAGTAGGGGCAGCAGGCAAACACGGGAGGGGATATGAAAAAGTGGCGGCTTTTGCGGCAGCAATTGGAAGCAGAGGGCTTCACTCTCATAGAGGTCTTGGCCTCCGTGATTATCGTGGCTATTGCCATGACTGCCCTTGCCCCTGCCCTTACCTTGGTTGCCTATCGGCGGGCCATGACCGAGCGCGTGGAGGTAGCCAATCAACTGGCCCAGGCCGAGGTGGATCGGATCCGCACGCTGGTTGACCTGGAGCTGGCCGCTAACCCAGTTGCCTTTCAGAACCCGGCTCAGTTGGCCCGTCTGCCCAGAGTTGGAGCGAATCCCCTGGCAAGTACCCCAGCACCGGCCACTATGGATACTAACGGGGACAATTATTCGATTCGCTTGGCTCAAATTCAGTTGCCAGGACGCAACCCTGAAGAATATGTCATTCAAACCTTTCGCAGTGGTGGTGGAGATTGTATTGACCGACGCAACAACACCGTGATTGCGGGGGTTCCCTGCACCTTCCTGATAGGGGTGAGGGTTTACCACCGCTTTTCTTTTGACCCAGCGACCCGACAGGCCCTTCCTGGGTTGCGAACCGAGTCGGTCTCCGCCAATCAGAACTTGGCCAATGCCGATGTGTGGCTCTTTCCCATGGCCAGCTCGATTGTGGAAGTCAACCTGGCTGCCAATTTGGGGGATGTTTGCCGCGCCGTTTTGGCCGACGTTCGAGCCAGGGGTGGGATCCCAGCCAGCAACTGTGAGGCATTTCCTCTGCCCGGCAGCCCCTAGCTCATTGCCCTGAGGCGGATTGGCAGGATCCCTCTCTGGATTTACAAGATATAAGGTAGTGGTGTTTCCCTATGTTCAAGGTCTTACGCCGGAGGGTTAATCAGAGTGCGGGGTTTACCCTCATTGAGCTGCTGGCTGCGCTGCTGATGGCTTCGATCTTTCTGCTGGCCACGGGCATGATCGTCATCGAAACCATGCGGGTGGATCGGGAAGAGACAGGGCGCACCCAAGTGCAGGCGGAGCTGACGCAAGCCATGCGGTATATTCAGCAGGATCTGGCGGAAGCTCTCTACATTTACAACGATGCGGAACAGCCCAACGGTAATGGAACGCCGGATCTCATTGAGCGGCTTTACACTCCTGGATGGATTCGCCGCCCCGATGGTGCCGTTCCGGTTGTCGCTTTTTGGAAGCTGAATCCGATCCCACGCGATTGCTATCAAGGCCCTCCGACGTTGCAACAAATCCGAGAAGGCCGAGTAACTTTGAAGGAAAGACCTTCAGGCATTTCCCAATCTGATTGGGAAAACATTCGCAGCCGCCGCAACATCTACACCTTGGTTGTGTATTACTTGCAGCGCAACTACAACAACGCCGGTAACCCAGACGGCAGCACCCCCTGGGAGGGTAATGCGCGCATTGCTAGGTTTGAGTTGCAACCTCTTAATGACACATGCACTGAGCGCAGCCGATTTTTTGTCGAGGATCCGGATCCCTTCCGGGAAGGCTTTCTGGTTTGGCCCTCTGAGCAAGCTAGGGCTCGCCAAACTCCCATTGCTGGGGCAGGCAATCAAGGTAATCGACTGGTAACTCTGGTCTCCAACATCTTCAGCAGCCGGCAGGACAGCCCCCAGGTTGCTCCCCCTTGCCCACAGGGCTATGCCTTTGGAGGAGGCCGACCCAACGGGGTTACCTTCTCGGGGTTGGGGGTCAATCAGAACGATGTGGGTTTTTATGTCTGTGTCCGGCGCGGTGCCTCTGCGAGCCTTCCCCAAGATGTGATTGTGAACATTACAGCAACCGCTATGGAACGCTCCAACCCTGGTTTGTTCCGGCGCTACATTCAAGATGCGACGAGTGTCGATGCGGAACAGGTGTCGCGGTACTTGACGGCGATGCAAACTCAAGTTTTGGCCCGTGGTGTGTTTAATCGTCAAGCCTAGTCAAGCCTATGTGACTTATTCGGAGGGGGGATCCCTGCCTATGCTGGCCTCGGTGAGCGGATCTAGACGGATTGCACCTGCCCAGACAAGGGGCTTTACGCTGATAGAAGTCTTGGCGGTTATTGTCATCATCGGCATCTTGGCTGTGCTGGCCGTTCCCTCTGGGATCAACATCTGGGCGCGGATCCAGCTTGAGGATGCGCAGAACAGGGTGGAGCGAGCCTTGCGCACCGCCCGCACCAACGCCAGAGCCTCTCTCCTGGGCCGAGCTTGGGTGGTGGGGGTGGACAATTCAGAGCCAAACGTGCCGACTCTGGTTATCCAGGATGAGGAGGGCCTCTGCGATGAACCTACCCCCTGTCAGCGGCTACGCCTGAACAATTTTGTAACTGTAGCCAACACCTTCAATGACGGAAGGGCGGTTTTTGAATCCGATGGCCGCGCCCGTCAACTGGGTCGCTTTGTGGTCAGCAGCACCTACTCTCAGGGAGAAAACCGCTGCGTGGTGGTGAGCACCTTGATAGGCACTATCCGCAAGGACAACGACCCGGCTTGTGCAAGCAGAACAGATGCAGAAGACTAGCCAGGCTTGCAACCTTCTTGAAAGAGGGTAGGATGGTCAGGCCGATGTTTTTGGGTGGAGCATGGCTTCTCCTTCCCTGATCCCTCAGGAAAAAACTTTCCCTTGGCAGGCTCGTCAGCCTGCTTTGCTGGTGCTGGCGGATGGCACTGCTTTCTCCGGCTGGTCTTTTGGGGCGCCGGGCACGGCGGTGGGCGAGGTGGTGTTTAACACGGGCATGACCGGCTACCAGGAGGTGATCACCGATCCCAGCTACCGGGGGCAGATCATTACTTTCACCTGCCCTGAGCTGGGAAATACCGGAGTGAATGAGCTGGACGAAGAATCGGCTCGGCCCCAAGTAGCAGGGGTGATTGCCCGCAATGTGTCTCGCATGGTCAGCTCCTGGCGGGCTACATCCACCCTCCCCGAATACCTGCAACGATATGGGATCCCGGCCATTGCTGGGGTAGATACGCGGGCTTTGGCACGGCGGCTGCGCTCTCAGGGGGTGATGAACGGGGCCCTTTCCACGGAGACTTTGGATCCCCAGGTTTTGTTGGAGCGGGTGCGCCAGGCTCCTTCCATGCAGGGGTTGAGCTTGGTGGCGGAAGTTACTACTCCCCAACCCTACGAGTGGCTGGAGCCTACGCCTGCCGATTGGGACTATGGGCGCAGCCAAGGGATCCCGATCCCGGAGCCGCCCCTGCGGGTGGTGGCCTTGGATTTCGGCGTTAAGCGCAACATTCTGCGCCGCCTTACCCGCTATGGCTGTCGGGTGATGGTGTTGCCGGCCAATGCCAGCCCGGAGCAGATTTTGAGTTACAACCCCGATGGGATCTTCCTCTCCAATGGGCCAGGGGATCCCGCCGCTGAGACGACTGCCATCCGCACCACGCAAGCGCTGCTGCAAACCGGGAAGCCCCTATTTGGGATCTGCCTGGGCCATCAGATTCTCAGTTTGGCCCTAGGGGGATCCACCTACAAGCTCAAGTTTGGCCACCGCGGCCTCAACCATCCCTGTGGGCTGGACAAGCAAGTGGAGATCACCAGCCAAAACCACGGGTTTGCGGTGGATGCCGACTCGATCCCTGCCGATGAGGTCACGATCAGCTACCTCAACTTGAATGACCACACCGTAGCCGGGATCCGCCACCGTCACCTGCCCCTGTTTTCTGTGCAGTATCACCCGGAGGCCAGCCCCGGCCCTCATGATGCCGATCACCTCTTCCGGGAGTTTGTGGAGCTAATGCTGCAGCACCGAACTTTTTTAGCTACTCAACGCTAACATCTTTCACCTCCTGCCGAAGGCAGGGGATTGGACAGGGACGGGATCCCTCAAGAGAAGCGGTGGTGCCAGACTGTGATGGCAATCGCCAAGGCATCGGCGGCATCATCCGGGCGGGGCAAGCTGGGCAGGTTGAGTTCCCGGGCCACGGCAGCTTGTACAGCCTGCTTGTCGGCGCGTCCGTAGCCTGTCAAACTTTGCTTGACTTGGGCGGGCGTAAACTCCACCGGCAACAGATGATGCTGGGCCAAGGTGAGCAGGATCACGCCACGGGCTTGGGCGATGGCAATGGTATTGCCCATTTTGTAGAAAAAAAGTTTTTCCAGCCCCACCTGATGCGGGCGCAGTTGGCGCAGCAACTGGCTCAAATCCTCGTGCAGCGTTTGCAGCCGCTCCGGCATCGAGTGTTGGCTGGGGGTGCTGATCACCCCATAATCCACAGGTTTCAACCCCGCAGATCCCGCCAGAATGCAACCAAAACCCATGGTTCCCAGACCTGGATCTAGGCCGAGGATGCGCTGCTCAGGTGGGGTGTCTCCTCTGTCGGCGAGGGGCGGGGGGATCTGACAAGGGCTATGGCCTGCCGGGTGACTGCGCATGATGGGGATGATCGGTGTGCAGGTAGGTCAGGCCCGAGATCAGGGTGAGAACCACCGCCACCCAAAAACAAGGGATCCCTCCCGGCCACCCCAAAATCAGCAAAGCAATGGCCAGGATTTGGGTTACCGTCTTGGCTTTGCCCCAGAAATTGGCACCGCGGATTTGGCTTTGGTTGACCCGCCAGCCGGCGATGGCCAGCTCCCGCCCCACCAGCAAAAACACGCCCCAAGCGGGGATCCGCCCCAGTTCCAGCAGGCCCAGCAGCGGCGCCAACACCAGCAGCTTATCCACCAGAGGATCCAAAAACTTGCCCATATCGGTTACCAAGCCATAACGGCGGGCCAAATGGCCATCCAGCCAATCGGTTGCCGCCGCCAACAGGAACGCCCAGAGGGCCAACCTCTCCCCCAGTGGGGATCGCAGGCTCAGGCCCAGCAAAACAAAAGGGATCCCTGCCAGCCGCAGCAGGGTGACGGCGGTGGGCAGGTTCACCCACTCCAGCTTGGCACGTTGGACGGCGCTGGGATTCTCCACCTTCGGATCTGGCCTCAAGGATCAGAACTATCAGAATTATCGGTAACGGCCCAGGCGCTCGGTGAGCAGGTGGTAAAACCCCTGGGCATCCACCCCAAAAGCCACCTGAACATTGGCGAGGCGACCACTGGATCCCCAGCGATCCACCACCGTCCGGCCCAGGTTCAAGGGGCTAGCCGTTTCCACCTCGACGTAGCAGGGCTTGAGCTCGAACAACTGCGGCTGTAACAGATAGGCAATCACACAAGGGTCGTGCAATGGCCCTCCCGGTAGCCCGTAGCGTTCTACGTCGACCTTACCGTAAAAGGTGAGCATATTGGCCACCGTCTGCCCAACGCGGGTGCCCAGGGCGCGGATGCGCTCAATCCGCTCCGGCGTGCTGAGGACCTGTTGGGTGACGTGCAAGCCCAGCATCACCACCTCCGGGATCCCGGCGCTGAGCACGATCTGGGCGGCGTGGGGATCGGTGAGGATGTTGAACTCGGCTGCCGGCGTAACATTCCCCTCAAAGGCGGATCCCCCCATAAACACCAGCCGCTGGATGCGTTCCACAATCCGGGGCTGCTGCACCAGAGCCACTGCCAAGTTGGTCATCGGGCCCAGCAAAGCCAAGGTAACCGGCTCAGGGGCAGCCATCAGCGTCTCGATGAGATAGGTTACCGCATGCCGGGATCCCAAGGGCATCTGGGGCTCCGGCAGATCCGCTCCATCGATCCCGGTTTTGCCATGCACCTGCTCGGCAGTTTCCAGAGGGCGCAGGAGAGGGCGGGGACAGCCGGCATACACCCCCATCTGCGGCTGACCGGCCAATTCACAGATCTGTCGAGCATTGCGGCTGGTTTTGTCCAAGGAGACATTGCCAGCCACCGTGGTAATGCCCAGCAATTGCAGCTCTTCTGGCGACGCCATAGCCAGCAGCAGAGCCACCGCATCGTCTTGGCCAGGGTCACAGTCGATGATCAGGGGCACCATAGGGATCTCGGCAGCAGCTCACTCACCCCTAGTTTAGGTTTTTCTCCCGCTCTTTTCCTCTGGCCGGTGAGCGCGGATCCCGGTCAGATTTAAGATAGGAAATATATCTTCATCCTTTGTCTTGTTGCCTGACACCCATCCACTGCGCATCAACCTGTTGCTGGATTGGGAGCCGCCAGCAGGAGAGCCCCTAGCTTGCGAGGACTGGCTACCCCCTGAACGCTTTGTTGTCGAGTGTTTTCAGGATCAAGCTACCTTCCTAGAGGCTCTCAGGAGACAAGACGGCCATGTCGATTGCTTGGTGCTCCTGGTGGATCCCACTCGGCTGCAAGAGCTGCACGATCTGGGCAATCAGCTCTGCGCGTGGGGACTGCTGCTGCCGACGGTGTTGGCGATTGTGCTGGAAGAATCCCACCTGCAAAAGGAAACACCGGAGACGGAAGGAGAGATCCCTGCCACCTCATCTTTGGTGAAAGCATTGCTCAAGCGAGAGCAGTTTTTCTATCACAACGCCACCCTCGTCCGTCCCATTTCGCCACAGGAGCTGAAGGGGCAGGTGCGGGCCGACTGTACCGCTTCGGGATCCCCTTCCGTCTTGGAGCTGCTGGTGGATCGGGCCATCGCCTTGTTTCTGCAGATGTCTCCCACTTGCGGCCTCCCGCAGGGCCCAGTGCATCCCAGCGATCAGCCCTACCTGGCTTACAGCAACCAACAACAGCGACGGCTGGCGGAGAAATTGCGAGAACGGCTGAGCTATGCCGGAGTGTACTATCATCGTGACCCGGAGCTGTTTTATCGCCGCCTTCCGCCCCACGAGCAGCGAGCTTTGATGCAACGGCTGCGCGGCCTTTACCAGGCGATTGTCCTGGAATACTTTCAGTCTCCCGAAACCGCCAATGCCCGCATCGATGAACTGGTGGCCTTGGCCTTTTTTGCCGATATCGGCGCTGCTCAACTGCTGGAGCTGCACATGAACTTGATGGAAGACTTTGCCAAACAATTGAAGCTGGAAGGCCGCAGCGAAGAGATCCTGCTGGATTACCGCCTTACCCTGATCGATGTGATGGCCCACCTGAGCGAAATGTACCGCCGCTCCATTCCCAAAACCGCTCCAAGGGATCCTTAGATATGTCCACTCGCAAAGCCTATGTTCTCAAGCTCTACGTGGCGGGCAACACCCCCAATTCTCTGCGTGCCCTCAGCACCTTGCAAGACATCTTGGAAAAGGAGTTCCGCGGCGTGTACAGCCTGAAGGTGATCGATGTCTTGAAAAATCCGCAACTGGCAGAGGAAGATAAGATCTTGGCAACGCCGACCTTGGCCAAAATCCTGCCGCCACCGGTGCGGAAGATTATTGGCGATCTGTCCAACCGCGAGAAAGTGCTCATCGGCCTGGATCTGCTCTACGAAGAATTGGACGAAGAGGCTTGAGACAGGCTGCAGGAGCAAGGAGAGTGGGATGAACCAGTCATTGGGGCCTTCTGAGCCAGAAAAGCCACAAGATAACACCGCAGAGGACTCCACCGAACCAACCCCAGACAACCACCGGGCGGATCTCTCAGAGCTGCGAGGGATCCCCAAAAAACAGACGGGCATCGAGGGCTTTGAAGACATCAGTCACGGTGGGCTACCCCTGGGACGCACCACCTTGGTCAGCGGCACCTCCGGCACCGGCAAAACCCTGTTTGCCATGCAGTTCCTTTACAACGGCATCGTGAAGTATCAAGAGCCGGGGATCTTCGTCACCTTCGAGGAAACCCCCGCCGATATCATTCGCAATGCCTCCAGCTTTGGCTGGGATCTGCAGGCCCTCATCGACAGGGGCCAACTGTTTATCCTGGATGCCTCCCCCGATCCCGAAGGCTATGAGGTGAGCGGCAACTTTGATTTGTCGGCCCTCATCGAGCGCATCCAGTACGCCATTCGCAAATACAAAGCCAAGCGGGTCTCCATCGACTCAGTGACAGCCATCTTTCAGCAGTACGACCCTGCCGGTGTGGTGCGGCGGGAGCTGTTCCGCCTGACGGCCCGCCTCAAGCAGGCCAACGTCACCACCGTCATGACCACGGAGCGCACCGACGAGTACGGCCCCATCGCCCGCTACGGCGTAGAGGAATTCGTCTCCGATAACGTGGTGATCCTGCGCAACATCCTGGAAGGAGAGAAACGGCGGCGCACCATCGAGATCTTGAAGCTGCGGGGCACCACCCACATGAAGGGGGAATATCCCTTCACCATCACCAACGACGGGATCAACATCTTCCCCCTGGGAGCCATGCAACTGACCCAGCGCTCCTCCAACGTGCGGGTCTCCTCCGGCATCGAGAAGCTGGACGAAATGTGCGGCGGCGGCTTCTTCAAAGACTCGATTATTTTGGCCACCGGCGCCACCGGCACGGGCAAAACCTCGCTGGTGAGCAAATTCCTGGAGCGAGGCTGCCTGGATGGGGAACGCTGCATTCTCTTTGCCTACGAAGAGTCGCGGGCGCAGCTTTCCCGCAACGCCTCCTCCTGGGGCATTGAGCTGGAAGAGTTCGAGCGGCGGGGCCTCCTCAAGATCATTTGCGCCTACCCAGAATCTGCCGGCCTGGAAGACCACCTGCAGAAGATCAAAACCGAGATGATGGCCTTCAAGCCCTCCCGCATGGCCATCGACTCCCTGTCAGCCCTGGCGCGGGGAGTGAGCCAAAATGCCTTCCGCCAGTTTGTAATCGGGGTAACTGGCCTGGCCAAGCAAGAGGAGATCACCGGCTTTTTCACCAACACCACCGACCAATTCATGGGATCCCATTCCATCACCGAATCCCATATTTCCACCATCACCGACACGATTATCCTGCTGCAATACGTGGAGATCCGCGGAGAAATGGCCCGCGCCCTCAACGTCTTCAAAATGCGGGGATCCTGGCACGACAAAGGGATCCGCGAGTACCTGATCTCCAACGCAGGCATCCAAATCCGCGATTCCTTCCGGGGCTACGAGCGCATCATCAGCGGATCCCCGACCCGCATCAATGTGGATGAGAAAAACGAGCTCTCCCGGATTGTGCAAAACGTCCAGGCCCTCGAGGAAGAAGGGTTGTGAGCGGTTACAACAGTTCCGTGAGTGGGCGCGGCAACAGACCCGTTGAGTCAAGCGAATTTCCAACACCGCTCAACACCGCGCAAGCCCTGCACTTGCGGCTGGCAGGGAGGGATCGGCCCAGACAAGGATTTCCCCGCGGCCAATGGCGAACAGTGGTAACCCACCTACAAATTGGGTAGTATGCCTCTAGCAGTAGCGCAAAGGGCGGGGTTTCCCGGCGTGTTTAGTTTTTTTGGTGGTTCCAAAACCCGAACCATGCTTGGGGTGGACATCAACCCCGAGCGCATCGCCGTTGCCCAACTGAAAAAGCAGGGCAATGGTCGCTATCGTTTAGCCCACTACCACAGCGTGGACATGCCAGAAGGGGCGATGATCGAAGGACGCATCCTCGATCCGAGCACAGTTGGCTTGATCCTGATGAATTTGCTCAATGAAAACAAGGTACCCACCAACCTGCCGGCAGCCACAGCAGTGCCCGTAAGGGAGGCCATCGTTCGTCTCATTCGCCTGCCTGCCGACCTACCTGCCGATGAGCTGCGCCGGGTGGTTTTGGAGCAGGAGGCCGAACTTTACATTCCCTATCCGCGGGATCAGGCGGATGTCGACTACCAGCCCTTGGGTCTCGATCTTTCCCAGGATGGCATTGAGCGCATCGAAGTCTTGCTGGTGGCCATCCCCAAAGAGGTGGTGGACAACTACCTGGAGGTGCTGCAGGTGGCCAACTTGCAGGTGCGCTGTGTGGAGCTGGCCAGCTTCTCCCTCATTCGCACCATCCGCGATCAGCTAATCCAGTACGGCCCCCAAGAGGCCGTGTTGCTCAGCTCCATCGGCTACGACAGCAGCGAGATCAGCATTTTGGTGAACGGGATCCCGCAATTTACCCGCACCGTCAACATCGGCACCATCCACATGCGGCAGGTGCTGGCCCAATCCCTGAATCTGCCGCTTAGCCGCACCGGCGACCTGTTGCGAACTCTGAGGTTACCCTTGATCAACCCCACCGATATTTTGGCCACGGGAGAACAGCCAGCGCCCAGCAATCCCGGTGTAGCAGCAGTAACGCGCGTTGTCTCCGATTTGGCGGATGAACTGAGGCGCTCCATCGACTTCTTTACGAGCACAGAAAGCAGCTCGCCTGTGGTGAAAGTACTGCTGGCCGGAACTGGGGCAAGCATCGGCCAAATCGACGGCTTCTTATCTCAGTCGTTGAGCGTGGCGGTGGAGTTGGCGGATCCCTTTGGCAACATTGTCGTGCCGGATTCAGTGGAACTGCCCCTGGAGGAACGCCCAGCAATGGGAGTGGCCCTGGGGTTGGCGTTACGGGAAGACACCAAGTAGCGGCAGCAGGCAGCGCAAGCTCGCCCAACCGATGGAATAGCGCACAAGGCGGTTAAAGAGATGTACACACCGGAGATCAATTTCCTCAAAGAAAGGCCGGATGTCCTCACCACAGCTCGAACAGGTGGGGGAGCAGTAGTCGCAGCTGAGGCTGCAGAGGGATCCCAGAATTGGATCCCGGCCATTGGCCTGGGGGTTGCTGTTGCTGCTGTAGCGATGGGAGCTTTTTGGTATTTCCAAGACAGCTTTTCCCGCCAGAGAGAAACCTTGAGGGCGGAGCGGGCTCGCCTTGACAGTGAGCTCAGCACAGCCAATGCTGAGTTGTCCCAGCTGCAGAATGCCAATCAAGAGCTGCAAACCATTCGCGCCCAAACGGAAGGGTTCCGCTCCTTTCTGGGATCCGTCCAGCCTTGGTCGGCCATCTTGGAAGAGCTGCGGCGCAAGATCCCCGGCCAGGGGGTATGGATAACCAACATCAGCGCTTCCGGGGATACCGTCAATATCCAAGGAGGGGCGCTGGACTTTCCCCTGGTGAACGACTTTTTGCTCACCCTGCTGGATTCCAACTTTGTTACCAGCGCCGTCCTGAACAGCAGCTCCCGGGTGGACGGCACAGACGTAACCGAGCCCAGCGTTACCTACGGCATAACCGTAACCATCCGTACCCTGGGGGATCCTGACCCAGAATTTACCCGCGAGCTGGAGCAGCGGGGAGCGATAGGCTTGGTTGAAAAGATCCGCATTTTGCGTCGAGTGGAGGCGAACTGATGACTGGATCGGTTGAAGGTTTTCCCGACGAACAACTGGTGGTTCCCCCGGCAGGGCCGCCGGTACTGCTGGGCGTGGAGCTGACCCCCATTCGAATTGGTCTTTTAATCGGGATCACAGGGCTAGGCGCGGCGGGGTTTCTGGCCTTCACCCAACTTCGCCCCTTGATCGAGGAGGTACAGGCTTTGGAAAGGGAGGTAGCCAACAAAACCACCCAGTTGCAGGACATAAAGAGCCAGATTGCCAGTTTGCAAGATGTGCCCAATCAGGTCGAGAGAGCTCGCGTGGAGCGGGAACAGATCAGTGCCCTGCTCTCCACCCCCGAGAATGCCGACACGCAACTGCTGGATCTCAACCGGCTGGTGCAGGGGCAGCCCAACAGCGAGCTGCGCAGCTTTAGCCCTTCTCCACTGACTCCAGCGTCTTCGGCCAATCCGGAAGTGCCTGGGATCATCGCTCCCGCCATCCAAGTGCAGACCACCCGTGTCGCTCTGCGTGGCCCCTATACGGAGCTGATCAATCTGATGGGAGATATAGAACGTCTGCGCACGCTGTTCCGGGTGAGCAACATCAGCTTAAATCCTGTTCAAGACACAGGGGAACTGGACGCTGCTTTTGATTTGATTGCCTACATCTACAACAAAGACGTTCCGTTGGGCACTGCTCCTGCACCTGAAGGGCAAGCCCCCCCTGAAGGAGAACAGGCAGCACCCAGCCAATAGCCTAGCTATGCTTCGGCTCAGGGGGAGATCCTGCCAGTGCGGGATCCCTTTTGGGTTTTCAGAAGACGGGAACAATCGCCGGTGCAGCACAGATAGTGTTGCCAAATCGAAGATCTGGGAAAAATTTCTCCCGAAATGGCTACAGGTAGTGGCAAAGTCCGAGATTTCGGCTTTGATTAGGGAAGCACGGGGTGAACGAGGCCAAAGGCACCCGTGGCGAGGCTAAGCAAGAACACGGTTGGGTGAAGGAGTGAGGTGTGAGGATGATGAACCGTCGAGTTGCTTATGGGTGTGCGTTGGGCTTGATCCTGTCCCTGCCCCCATTGGCCTTAGAAAGCCGGGTCAATGAGGCAGCCGCTCAACAGTTGACCTCCGCAAACCCGCAACGCCTCAGCCGCATCACAGATATCCGCCTGGTGCCCAACGGCAACCGCATGCAGTTGGAGATCAACACCGAAGGGGGCGCTCGCCCACAGGTGTTCTTTACCCAGCAGGGACAATCTTGGATCGGGGACATCACCAATGCTCAATTGAGCGGAAGCCAGGGCCGCTATCGCCAAGAGTCTCCCCTGCCGGGGGTGCGCTTCATTGAGGCCCGGCAGTTGAGCAACGACAGCGTGCGGATAGAAATAGCCGGTGTGGCCGCAGCTCCCCAAGGCTTGCTGGCTCGGCGCAGCCCGACGCAGTTGGTCTTCGACTTTGAGGGCCTACCCTCTGCCCCACTGGCTCCCCTAGCGGCGGTTCCCCCTCAACCCTCGTCCAACCAAGCAGCGCCCGGCCAACCGGCGTCACTAAACCGACCTCAGCCCGTGGCTCCTGCTCCTCAGCCCGCAGCTCCTGCCCCTGCCTCCCAACCGGTCGCTCAAAACCCTGCCCCTCCGCAGACAACTCAAGCGGCTCCTCCCACACCTGCTGTTCCTGCTCCGCCCGTGATTTCTCAGGTGCCTTCTGTGGACCAGCTCAACCAACCCCAACTGCCGCCAGGGGTTGTCAATCCTGATGTTTCTCCGTTTCAAGGTCGAGCAATGGCTCCCCCGGCTGGAGATCTTGCCGTTGGCAGTATTATTCCAGCTCCTCCCCCGGTGGATTTGGGTTCAAATGCCAAGATCACTTTGACCTTAAGAGATGCTCCTGTAGGTGATGTGTTAAGCCTACTGGTGCGTCGAGCTGGGCTTAATGTAGTTCTCAATGATGTGCCTCCGGACTTGACGATTTCCCTAGATGTAGCTGACTCACCTCTACAAGAAACATTTAACTTTATTTTGCGCTTGAAGGAGCTTCAAGCGTCTCGCGTAGGGCAAACAGTTTTCATTGGTACTACACTCCCTGGGGTTGGCCAGCAGATCGTCAGGACGTACAGACTCAATCAACTGAGAATCGAAGAGGAGATCCAAAACTTTGATTTAACTGCTGCCGGTGCCGCAGGTGGAGGTGGAACAACTGAAATCACGGCTAGGCAGCTAGGTGTTACTCCGAGTGAAATTAGAAGCAGAATTCTAGCCATTTTGGAAGCATCAAACATTCCTTTGGCTCAGGAATCGGCCATTCAAGCAGATCCAAGAACGAATTCACTGACTATTGTTGCCACACCTACCCAACATGACGTAATAGCAGCATATCTTGCCCAAATTGATCTCAGAAGTCGACAGGTCTTGATTAGCGCCAGGTTTATCGAGATTAACCTTAACGACAACTCTGACTTAGGAGTTGCATTAGGTGGTGCATCTGGAAACTTTGCGCTGGGTTCTGGAGATAATACCACCTTTGGTGGAACTCCTCTTAGCCAACCCGAGGGATCCTCAGTTCCTAACGTTGGTTCGGTTCCGGCTCCAGCAACTGGGGGCTCACTTGTATTTAATACTTTAAACCGGCTCCAGCAGTCTCTTGCAGCTCGTATAAATGCATCTATTGCTTCGGGGACAGCTAAGATATTGGCCGATCCAAAAGTAGTCGTTGCCAACAACACCGGTGCGGCTGTTGTGGTTGGCCAAGAAGTCATTACCAACAGGAGAATACAAACGGATCCCGCAACAGGCCAGTCAGTAGTTGTTTTCGAGAAGGGAAACGCAGGAGTTAACTTGCTTATTCAAAATGTTAGGATTGACGATAATGGCTATGTTACGTTAAATCTCATTCCTCAGATTTCATCCATCGGTAGCCAAGTTACTTTGGCAGATGGCACCGTAATTAGCTTGCTGAACCAGCGTTCTGTTGGAACTTTGCAAACCAGACTGAAAGACAGAGAAACCCTATTTTTGGGAGGCTTGATACGAGAGGAGGATCGAGTATCTGTTGACAGGGTTCCACTGCTTTCTGAGATTCCTCTGCTGGGTTCTCTTTTTCGTAGGCAAAATACGATAAATGAGAGAACTGAAATTGTAGTCCTAATTACGCCGACAATTTTGGAGGACTGAAGGAAAATCTTTATCGCTGCAAGCCGCTTTCTTCCTGTTGAGCTAGTTACCTTCCTATAAAGACATCTTGGTTTAAATGCTAAGGTCAAGCTTTTCTTGCCGATTTTGGTTGAGACTGGGATCCCTGCTGCTGAGCTTGGCTCTGGCTGGGGCGCTGGCTTCGATTGACACAGGGTGGTCGCAAACCCATCGCCTTTCTCTACCAGTCCAGGGTCAGAGCTATCCACAGCTAGTCGAGCAATCACGCCCTTTGGTTTGGCGAGCTTTGGCGCAACAATTCCAAGCGCAGCCGCAGCCGGAGGAGATCACCTTGGAAGTACTAGGACAAGCCGGGGATCGGCAAGCTCCTCTGTTTACCGTGCGAATGCCTCGCAGCGTTTGGCAGCAGAACCCCTCACCTAGCCAACTGGAGCAACACACTACTTTCTATCCCGATGCGTTGGCTCTTTTACAACCGAGAGCACCGGTGCAGCAGGGTCAGGTAGAGTTTACTGCTCCCTCTGCAAATGGAACTACATTGGTCTCCAGCAATCCTTCCAATGGCCAAAGAGGGATCCCAATTGACCAAAGTATCCATCTGCGTTTTGATCGACAGCTTCCCGCCGGAATAACAGGTCTAGCCTTTGGGATTCAGCCCCCTGTGGAGGTGGCCTTTGACATTCGGGGAAACGAGCTGATCTTTCAACCTTTACAGCTACTCAGTTACAGCACCGATTACAGGGTGCTCCTGCCCGCAGCGGAAGAGCTGGATTTACAAAAGCCCATAGAATTGACTTTCCGCACTGAACCTCAATACACCTACCAGCGAGATATTAAACCTCTACTGGATGCTAGCTGTGTAGGCTGTCATCAGCGGGCTGGTCGGATGCGGCGCAGCCCCTTGGATAGCTATGCTGCGGTGATGCGTTATGTAACGCCGGGATCGGAAAATAGCGAGTTGCTCAAACCGCGTTGGTTAGCTCGTCATGCTGTCATCCAGCGAGCTGCAGGGATCCCTTTGAATGGAGGGGGAGTGGATGCCCTGAGTTTGTTGTCGCAGGGCAGGGAAGGAGCTGAACCTACGCCCAGGGTTCCTGTGAGTGATCCCCAGGGAGAGTCTCCCGGATCTTTTATCGGACGCAGTGGATCCCCAGAATTGGCCTATATTCGTCGCAACGGCACCGGCATGGATCGCCTAGGTCACTTGAGCGCTGATGAAATTCAAATCCTGCGTACCTGGATTATTCAGGATCAAGCGGCTGAGGCCCATAAGAGTTAGCCTGATGGGCTGGAGAGTCTTTACCAACAAAGATCCCTTGCTTGTTTGTTTACTTTAAGATTAGGAACCTACGAGATCAATTTGATGACAACCCCCACAGAGGATCGGCTAGACCGGATTGAGCGTGTTGTAGAAGTTTTGGTGAACCAGCAGAGGGAAGTGCTGGGGCGCGTCGATGGGTTGTCTCACCGGGTGGATAGCTTGACCGAGCAGGTGGATAACCTCACGGATCGAGTAGACAACCTGACTAACCGAGTAGATAGCCTGACCGACAGGGTGGATAACCTCTCCCAAAGTGTCAGCAAACTTTCCGCCGATGTCGATAAGTTGGGCTTCAAGTTCGACACTGCTCAATCGGTTGGGGAGCGGCTAGAGCGGCTGGCAACCAGCTTGATCGCAGGAGCCACGATTAGCATCATTGCCGGGGTTATCCTTGTGCTGCTCACAGAGGGATCCCGTTAATTCTTTCCCGCCCCCTCGATGGAAAAAATAGGGATCCCAGCCAATGGGATCCCTGGTTATCCTTCCTCTAGTGTTTCAGTCCTCAACACACCTTCCCTATGAGATGCTCTGATTCTAAGAGCCGACCCGTGAAAAAGTCGTGAAACTGACAGATGAGGTGGAAGGTTAAGCCTTGCTCAGGTGGTCAGGGATCCACCTCGGGCAACAAGCGCCAATTCCACCTGATTTTCTTGGGGCTGCCCCAGTTGCACCTCCACATCTCGG
>NZ_JANSIG010000055.1:0-19833 GCF_047461975.1 Synechococcus sp. R55.3
AGGGAAAACAGCAGGCTGTTCATCAGCTCGATGCGGCGGCGGCTGTTGCCCAGCAGGGGGGCCAAGCGGCGGCGGATGCCCAGGTTCACCCGCGCGTTGGGATCCTTGGCGTACACCTGGTACATGTAGTCCCGCTCTTCGTCGGTGACCATCTCCAAGGTGAGCTCGTCGTGGTTGCGCAGGAAGATGGCCCATTGGCAGGTTTCGGGGATGGGCGGGGTTTGCTGCAGGATGTCAATGATGGGGAAGCGATCCTCCATCTGGATGGCCATGAACAGCCGCGGCATGAGGGGGAAGTGAAAGTCCATGTGGCATTCGTCCCCGTCGCCGAAGTAGGCCACGGCATCTTCCGGCCATTGGTTGGCCTCGGCCAGCAACATGCGGTCGGGATAGTTGCGGTCGATGTGTTGGCGCAGGGCCTTGAGGAAGGCATGGGTTTCCGGCAGGTTCTCGCAGTTGGTGCCTTCCCGCTCGTAGAGATAGGGCACGGCATCCAGCCGTAGGCCATCCACCCCCATGCTCAGCCAGAAGTCCACCACCTCAAAGATGGCTTTCTGCACGGCGGGGTTGTCGTAGTTGAGATCCGGCTGGTGGGAGTAGAAGCGATGCCAATAGTAGGCTTTGGCCACCGGATCCCAGGCCCAGTTGGAAGTTTCAAAGTCTTGAAAGATGATGCGGGCTTCTTTGTACTTTTCGGGCGTATCGCTCCAAACGTAAAAGTCTCGCTCTGGGGTGCCGGGAGCAGCCCGCCGAGCCCGCTGAAACCACGGGTGCTGATCTGAGGTGTGGTTGAGGATCAGCTCGATGATGACGCGGATCCCCCGTTGATGGGCGGCATCCAGAAAGATTTTGAAGTCTTCTAGGGTGCCCAAGGTGGGGTTAACGTTGGTGAAATCGGAGACGTCGTAGCCGTCATCCCGCAGGGGCGAGGGGAAAAAGGGCAGCAGCCAAATGGCCGTGATGCCCAGATCCTGCAGGTAGTCCAGCTTTTCCGTCAGGCCCTGGAAGTCTCCCACGCCGTCGCCATCGCTGTCGGCAAAAGCCCGCACCGGTAGCTCGTAGATGATCGCGTCTTTGTACCAGAGGGGGTTGTGGGTGAGGGGGGAGATGATGCTGCGCAGAGGGGTTCGGATCATCATGCTGGCAACAGAGACAGGATTGGGACACCTTGGCAACCCTAACCGTTGAATGGGGATCCCCTCAATAGGCTACAGCCTTTTCTTGGGTGCCAGGGATCCCCAGGGTCAGTGCGGGCTTTCTCGGGCTCAGGCAATGCCACTCCGCTTCTGGGCTTCCTTGCGGGAGACGGCCACGTGGCGCAGGCCGGCCCGGAGCAGCTCCTGCTCGATCAAGGCAAAAAACCGCTGCCGATCCCCGCTTCTCACCACCGCCAAATGATGGGCTTCCGCCAAGGCGATGGGGTAGCCAAAGCCCTTGTGCACTTGGCTCAGCACCCCTGCCAGAGCCCGCTGCAGCAACTCCGCATCCTGGACCACCCAAGCGGGAAACTCCAGGCGAGCAATTTCGGCTTGGCCCAGGGATCCCTCGCCAACATTGAGGTAACAACAGTGGACGTGGTGTTCCCCGAAGGCGTCCAACACGCTGGCTCCGCAGCGCCAAAGGGGGCTGCGCTCTCCCGGCTGCAGCAGGGATCCCCAAAAAACGCGATCCGGCAGGGGGGCAAAGGGATGGCAAGGGGGGGTTTTGTCGGCAAGGCAGTAGCGATAACATTCACAGCCCAGGTAGGGGCACAGCCCCAGGCGCAGGTAGTTAAGGGTTTCGCTGCTGCGAGAGGCGCTGATGTAGCCCACGAGAGGGATGCGGGCCGCCCGCAACTGCTCCAAGGTCGCCAGAATGGGATCCAACCAGGGGCGCCGGGCCGGCTGGGACAGAGGTTCCAGTCCCCAGGGGATCAGGGATCCATCCAGGAGCGCCAGCGTGGTGCGGCGACGGGGCACCGACAGGGCCAAACGAGCCAGCTCCTCCAGTTCCGCTTGGGAGCGTCGTAAGGCCAGTATCTCTTCCAGCCCCAACGAGGACTCCGTGCCGCTGGTAGGATTGCGTTCACCTGGGGTGCGCCGTGGGCGAGAGTCTCGCCGGTTAAGGGGGGCCCTCGGCAACCCTTCTGCCCTCCGCTCCGGGGAAGAGGAGTCTGAGTGCCGGGCAAAGGATTCATCTCCATACAGCAGCAGGGGCTGGCTGTCCAACAGCGGCCACTCCTGGGTGCCGTAGTGGAGAACCACGCGCCCAACATTGATCAGCGAGCAATAGGCAATCTCGTGATGGCTGGGCAAAATCTGGGATCCATCCGTGGCCACCACCGTGTGTCGCCCCTGCAGAGGTTCAACCTTGGGCAGGGATCCCCAAGCTTCCGGCGGCTCGGCAGGGCTGGCGCAAACAAACGACAGATGGGATCCCCACTCGGCCCAGCGGGACTGCCAAACCTGCGGCTCCTGCTGCCAGCGCTCGAAAACTTGCCAGGCTTGGCGCAGGCGTTCTTGGCCGGCTTTCGACTCCTGTTGCAAGTGCCGGGTGAAGGCAGGAATTTGCCCGCTCAGCTTAACCAGATCCAGCATGGTGGTCACATCAGCGTTGCGTGGCAATAGGGCTGCCAGAAGCGGGGGGAGCCACATCTTGTCCTTCTGAGGAGTTGAGCAGCTCTTCCAGCGGAAACTCCCCGTAGACCTCGCTGCTGTTGTTGGGACTCTCCTGCAGGCGAACCCGATGCAACTGCACCCCCAGCTCCCGCAGGGGCAGAGTCAGCAGCCGCTGGATGTAGAGGGCGATGTTTTCGGCAGTAGGCACCACCTGGGCAAAGTAGGGAATGTCTTTGTTCAAAAAGGTGTGATCCAGCGGCTTCACCACCTGCTCCTCGATCAGCCGCTGCAGGGCCGCCAAGTCCACGATCATCCCCGTGCGCGGGTCGATGGATCCCTTGACGGTGATCTCCAGGCCGTAGTTGTGGCCGTGGCCGTGGGGACGGGCACAGAGGCCGTAGATGGCGCTGTTTTCTTCAAAACTCAGGTGATCCAGAGCCAAACGGTGGGCGGCGCTGAAATGGGTGGCAACAGTCAAGTAGGCTTGCATGGCTTCTCCTCGGTATTCGGCCCAAAGTTCGGGATCCTCGTACAGACGGACGCTGGTTAGGGGCAAGGCATCGGCCAGGCGTTGCCAAATCACGTAAGCGATAAACTCGGTAGTGGGCAAGGTTTGGGCAAACTCCGGCCAAGCTTGATTTAGATAAGCAAAGTTGAGATCTTGAATCACCCGCTGCCGGATCACTTGCTTTACATCCGAGAGGTTGAGCACCATCCCGTAGTCATCCACCTCGCCACTCATGCCCACCTCCAGCACGTAGTTGTGGCCGTGGCCGGGAAAACGGGCATTGGGGCCAAAGCGGGCCAAGTTCTCGGCTTCTGAGAGCTCGGGCAACCAGTACCGGTGGCTGGCGGCAAATTGCGCCCGACGGTAGATTGTGCAGGTTCTGAGCATAAATGGAGAGGAGAGTACCTGCCAGGGGATCCACCCTTTCAGCTTGGCACACTCCCCGGCCCAGAGGGTGGAAATTCTCGGCGGCCCTCAGCCTGCCCTCCCAGTGGTCTTGCCGTCATCTCCGTCCTGCGCCAGGCCAGGCATTTCCCCTGCCGACCGAGTCGGCCCGTGCATACCCTCTGCATCCCCTCATTTCCCGGAAAGCATTCCAAGCAGGGTTTTGGCAGCGTCTTGCCCTGAGAGCCAAGCCCCCTCTATGCGACCCCCGGCGCACCAATCGCCGGCACAAACCAAAGGCAATCCCTCAGCGGCGGGAATACGGGTGCTTAGGCTGGCCAATCCCGTGGTTTCCAAAGGCAATGCGTAGCGCCAACGGTGCACCTGCATCCATTGTGGCGAAGCCAGCCAGGGATCCAGCCGTTGGGCCGCGTGGGCCAGCAATTCTCGACCGGCCTTTTCCAGCTCAGGTGGGCTGGCCTCCAGGTACAGAGATGACCACTCCGCCCCCCCATGCAAGACCACCACGGGCGAGAGTGGCTGTAGGCGCTTGCTGCTGTCCAGTCCCAGCCAGGCCAACATCGGATCCTCCAAGCACTTGATCCCCTTCCAGGGCGGTGGCGGTATGTTCTCGGAGTAGCCCGCCAAAACCGCAAGGCAGGGTTGATACTGGGCGGATCCCAGCAGAGACAACAGGTTATCAGCCGGGGGGATCCCTTCGCGGAGCAAAGGCAGCAACTGGGGGGCCGGGATTGTCGCCACCAAGGCAGCAGCCTCGTAGCATTGGCCGTTCTCCGCTTTCAATTGCCAGGTGGTTACCAAAGGTTTGAGGCTGACCACACGAGTTTGGGTGTGTACCGACAGCGGGGCAGCCAGGTGTTTGGCCAGCGTCGTCATGCCCTGAGGGCAGACATAGCGCGGTTTTTCATCGTTGGGATCCTCCGGGCGCAGCCCTTCTCGATCCAGCACATGCAGCGAGCGTGTCCATTCCGTCAGCAGCCCCAGGCCCAGCAGCTCCTTCACCCAGCGATGAAAGCCATCCGAGTCGGCGGTCAGGTATTGAGCTCCATGATCCACCGGCACCGTTTGTCCAGCATGTTCAACTCGACGGGTGGCCATGCGCCCGCCCAAGCCTGCCGATTTTTCCAGCACCAGAACCTGGAGCCCTGCCCGCAGCAGTTGCCTTGCACACACCAAGCCGGCCACTCCGGCCCCAATAACAATCACATCAGCGGATTTTGGGCTTGTCCCCTCGGAGGGCGTTACCGCTGCCTGGGTCTCCTCACCTAGCATACTGAGCCTGCCGGCTGTGAGCGGATCCGCACGTTCAGCTCCCCCCTCTGCCAAAGGGGTTGTTGCCTCTTTCGCCGAAGAGCTTGGCCTCCCCCTTGATGGCAGCCTTGATGATGTTGTAAGCAGCCCAGGCAACCACCAAAACAATGGGCGACAAAACGATCAGCGGACGAAGATCAATGTCCATGGTTTTCATCCCCCCCTAACATAGATTTACCGACTGCTCGGAACAAGAGCCTCCAGGGTTGGCAACTGCCGGAATCCCGATAGGGTGAAACCATTTTCGACTCTGGATCCCGCACAAGCTGAGGTGCAACTCTGGAAAGATGGCTAAGTCCAGAATAAACCTAAATGGGGATCCCTACCGGACAGACTTTGCCCCATCTGGACTGCTGAGGCGGGAGCCAACAGGCCCACACCGAGAATCGCGTCCAGAACTAGCGTACCCAGCAGGGGCGTACAATCGACCCCGATCAACCGCTAACTGCCGCCAAAGCCAGCAACCGAGCCAGTTTGATATTGCTGCCCATGAGAGGATCCCTGTTTTGGGGAGTTCCCCGGAGCCCATCTTGGCGCCCCTCTGCCTTTCCGAGGGTTTCTAAGCTGTTTCTAGACCATTTCTAGACTGCGGTGTTCAGTCTAGGGTGAGATGCCTGGGCCATTGAGGAAAGCCTTTGGCCGAGTGCATTACTGTTCCGCAACGCCGACGCGACCAACGTTTTAGGTGTGGGTGCAGTGTCCTAGTTTGAATCGAGATGACCATCATGACTGTGCGCTAGAAAGGGTTGTCTCTCGGCTCTCTTTCAGTTGCTGTAGATTTTGCCCAGGGCAGCCGGCGGGCGGGTTTGGCGGGTGCGGCTCAGCACTCCCGATAGAACCCCCATCGTCAACACAAAGGGCAAAGCCTGGATCAACACGGGCGGCATCACATCTCCTCCCTGCAGTTGGATGGCCAGGGCGTCGGTGGCTCCAAACAACAGCGTTGCGCCCAAGATCCCGAAGGGATGCCACTTGCCGAAGATCATCGCTGCCAAGGCGATAAAGCCCTTTCCTGCTGACATGTTGCGGACAAACTGGTTCAAAAAGCCGATGGAAAGATAAGCCCCCGCCAGGCCCCCCAACAAGCCGGAGAGCAGCACCGCCGCGTAGCGCATACCCAGGACATCCACCCCCATGGTGGCAGCAGCCTGAGGATGCTCTCCCACCGCTCGCAGCCGCAAGCCCCAGGGCGTTTTGAACAGCAACCACCAGGAGATCGGCACCAACAGAAAGGCCAGGTACACCAAGGGGCTAAACCCATGCCATAACGGCAGCCGATTGACAATTTCCTGAGAGTTGGTGGTGTTGCCGTAGAAGGATTGCAGCACCAGCGAAGGCACGCTCATGGCCAACAGGTTGATGGCGGTGCCGCTGACAATTTGATCGGCTCTGTAGCGGATGCACATCAGCGCATGCACAAAGGCAATGGCCACTCCCCCCAAGGCCCCGGCCAACAGACCCACCCAAGGGATCCAACCCACCTGGGCTGCTGGAGTTTGCGCCAGAAGGGGAGCCTCCAGGCGTTGGGTGGTCACTGCCGCCGCCAAAGCCCCAAACAAGATGATCCCTTCCAGGGCAATATTGACCACGCCACTGCGTTCCGAGTACATGCCCCCCAAGGCCGTGAGCAACAGAGGGGTGGTGGAGCGCAGGGTAGCCGGGATCAAAGCCCAAAACAGAGTTGCCATAGTGCTCTGCAACGCCAGCGCAAGCGAGATCTCCGCTCAGGGGTACTCAAGTTGAGCGTTCATCGCAGTCCATTTCTACCTGGGCTGCCTGCAAGGGATCCGTGAAATAGCCGGGCAACAGGCCACCTGCTGCAATGAACAAGACGATCAAAGCTTGTAGAGCGGTCACCAATTCTCGGCTGATCCCCAATTCCAGATTGAGCCGCAGCCCCCCCGTCAAGAGTACCCCAAACAGCAGTGCTGTGAGGACGATGCCCAGAGGAGAGTTTTGCCCCATCAGGGCCACCGCAATGCCATCAAAACCGACCTGGGCAGGCAAGGATTGCTTGAGGCGGTATTCTTCGAGGCCGGCCCCCAGAACATAGTGGGTTGCAGCCAGCCCCGCCAAGGCGCCGGAGATGGCCATGGCCCAGATTTGCTTTTGGCCCAAGTCCACCCCGGCATATTCTGCCGCTCTGGGAGAAAAGCCCATGGCCCGCAGCTCATAGCCCTCCAAGGTTCCCCACAGATAGACATTCACCACTGCCACCGCCAGCAGCGCAATCAAAAAGGCCCCGTTCAAGCGGATGGCGGCCAACCCTGTGGGCACCTCCACCGGCCAACCGGGCAAGATGCCCCCCAGCAGATATCCCCCCAGCCCTGCCGCCAGGGATCCGATGCATCGTCTTTGCAGGGGCCAGCCTCTGCAGAGCAGGTAAAACCCCACCCCGGCCAACAGGGCCAAGGGCCAAGCCCAAGACAGCGTCCCGGGGCCGGATCCCTGTAGCCCCAGCAACTCCAGCAGCGAGGGCAGCCGCGATTCGGGGCGAATTTCGTAGCTACGGGCTTCTGGGCCGGGGGCCTTGAAGGGCAAAGTGACCGGATAGCCGAAAAAACGGTACTGGTTGGCCGAAATTAAAAACAAGAAGATTGAGGCGG
Organism: Synechococcus sp. R55.3; assembly: GCF_047461975.1. Taxonomy (NCBI): domain Bacteria; kingdom Bacillati; phylum Cyanobacteriota; class Cyanophyceae; order Synechococcales; family Synechococcaceae; genus Synechococcus; species Synechococcus sp. R55.3. The sequence goes on from NZ_JANSIG010000055.1 coordinate 7,428, forward strand.
CAATGTAGTTCATCATGATCGTGTTGATGACCTCGTGGGTGCCGAAGCGGGCCTTGAGCCAACCGGGGATCCCACCCCAAAGGGCTCCACCGGCAGCCGCCGCCAAAACCGAGAGGGGCAAAGTCAGCCAACCTGGCCCCGGCAGGTATACCCCCACCAGCATGGTGGCAATGGCTCCCATCGTCAGTTGTCCCGGCGCGCCGATGTTGAACAAGCCCGCGTGAAAGCCAAAGGCCACCGCCAACCCCGTAAAAATCAGAGGAGTGGCCAGCAGCAAACTCTGGAACAACCCGGGCAGATGAGTGATGGGGCTAAACAGCACCTGAAAGGTGTAGGTGATCAAGTCCAGTTTGGTGCTTAGCTTTACAAAAAAAGGCGAATCGGGCGAGGAGCCCAGGCCGGGCCGCAGCAACCCCACCACCACCGCCCCTGCTGCCACCGCCGCCCCCAAGGCAGTCAGGGGGACGATGATCTGCCGCCGCCGCACCAAAAAGGCTTTTCCCCCCGGCAACTGCAGCCGCCCCAGCAGCAACAGCAGCAGGGCATAGGCAAAGCTGGCATAGCTAGCCAAAGAAGGGCTGAACCGCCGCAACGGCAACCGAGTTGGCGGGATCCCTTCCGCCAGGGCCGCCCTGTTCACCGCCCCCACTGCCCCATAAAACCAGAGCAAGCCCAGCCCAAACAGAACTAGACCGCCCACCCCCAAGCTGTACAGCCAGCGGGCCCGCACTTGCCGCTCTTTGATCCCCAGGGCCAGACACGACAACAGCGCCAACAGCACCCAGGCCCAGCTCAACCCTGGGATCCAACCCACCGCCAAAGTCTCCGGGATCCCCAACTGCTGCGGGTCGATGAGGCCAAAGGTTCCTGCCAGCACCCCTGTGCCGCCGAACTCCCGCCTCAGCACCCACCAGGGGCAGAGCAAAAACAGCAAAACGGCGCTCAGATTGGTCAGCAACAGCAGCATGGGCAGAGATTCAGCAAAACCAAAGGGAATAATCCGAAAAGATAGCAGCCAGCCCTCTTCTCAGCTCCTCAGCTCAAGACACTTCTCACGGGAAAGTGCTCCGCACCGCCGTCGCGAACGAGGCCAGTTGGATCCGTTCTGGCCTCAAGTCTCGAATCAAAGTGGTGCGTAGAGGTGCTGGGGTCAGGGATTCGGCGTAGGCAGAGTTGAGATAAGTCGAATACTCAGAAAACCCGCCGGAGTCGGATCCCGCCGCCAGGTAGGTTTTGAAAAAAGCAGTGGCCAAGCCCTTGAGCAAGGGGCGAGCTGACTGGGGATCTGGCCCGATCAACTCCTGCGGCACCGGGAAGGCCCCCTGGCCACCCCCACCCAGGAAGGTGAAATGGGTGGATCCCTCCACTATCGCCAAATAGCGCTGCTGGGATCCCAGCCAGGTAAAGGGTTCAATCTGCTCTGCTAGGGCGGGGGTAAAGTAATCTTCGCTGCCCGACATTATCATCACCGGGATCCCCACTTGGCCTAGCCCTTCTGGGCCAAACACCGTGCTGGTGAGGGGGTTGAGGGCAAACACCGCCTGAATGCGCGCATCTGCCAACTGCCCCGCCTGCGCGGCCAGGTTGGAAGCCTGGAACACCTCTATCGCCCGACATTGCAACAACAGAGAAACATTCAGGGTCAGCTCCAAGGAATGGGATGTCTGGCAGTTCTCTTGCAAGCGGGCTGGATTGAGCGCAGCCCCTGCTGCCGCCAACACCGTGTATCCCCCCAAAGACTGGCCGAACAGTCCTGCCGACTTTACATCCAGCCTGCCCCAGCGGCTGGGATCTTGCTGTGCCCTGAGTTCCAGCTCGTCCAACAGCAGAGAAATATCCTGGGGCCGCGCCACCCACTCATAGGGCCCCGGCAAAGAGCCAAACCCTGACAAAAAGCTGCGCACCCGCTCCACATCGGTGCCCGGATGCTCCAACACCGCCACCGCAAACCCCCAAGAAGCCAAATGGCGGGCCAAGTAGGCAAAGGTATTGCGGTCAGAGGCAATGCCGTGGGAGATCACCACCAAGGGGATACGCCCCTTCCCCTCCGGCAGATAGACTTCCACCGACACAGGCGTATCGCGCCAAGGGTTGACCAACTGGAAGCGCTCCACCTGCCACTCCAACTCACCCGGCTGCTCGGGGCTAAGGTGAGGTTGAGCTGAGTCTTGGGCTGCCATGCTGAGAGAAGCGCTGGAAGATGCCCACTCAGCTTTCCGCCCGGCCTCTTCTCGCAGCCTTGCGATCACCAGATCCCGCTGGCGGAAGAGTTGACCGGCCTCTCGCACCAAGCGAATGCTCATATCCAGATCGATCTGCAACTTCTCCAGCGGGTAGCGGCGCAACACATTCACCAACGTCAGCCCCTCGGGATCCCCTGCCGCCAGGATCAATGCCGCCCGCAATGCATAAAACTCTGCTTCTCCATCTCCATGCAATACTAGGGTCAACCGCCGCAGCAGATCTTCGCCAATCGCAGAGTAGGTAAACTGGCTGACCGTAACCTGGTCAAGGTCAAAATTACGTGTCAGCAAATCCGCCAAAGCTGCCTGTTGCTCTGGCGTGAGCCGCCGCAGATAAAAATCCAACTGCCGGCTTACCGCGCCATTGTGGGCAAACCGGGCCAGATCCTCCACGGGCAAAGAGAACTCAATCAAAGGCGGCAGAAACACCCCCAAGCGCTCTGCGCTCCACGCCCGGCCCGGCCCAGCCAAAACTGTCGCCAGTCCTAGGCCCAAGGCAAACACCCCCTGCAGCCACCGCACGGCTACAGAACCCCCTTGGAGCTAGGGATCCCTTCTTGTCGGCGGGGATCCCGTTCTACGGCCATGCGCAGGGCGCGGGCAAACGCCTTAAAACTGGCCTCGACAATATGGTGGGCATTGAGGCCGGCAGCCTGGCGAATGTGCAAAGTGAGCTGGGCGTGGTTGACCACCGCCTGATAAAACTCCCGCACCAACTGGGTTTCGTAGCGGCCAATGCGCTCCGTGGGCAGCTCCAGGCCATAGCTGAGGTGAGGACGCCCGGAGAAATCCAGCACCACCTGCACCAAAGCTTCATCCAAAGGTGCCCAAAAATGGCCGAAGCGATGAATGCCACGCCGATCCTGCAGAGCCTGCGCCAGGGCTTGTCCCAGCGTGATGCCCACATCTTCGTTGGTGTGGTGATCGTCGATGTGCAGATCCCCTATGGCCTTGATCTGCAGGTCGATCAGCCCGTGGGTGCTGAGCTGGGCCAGCATGTGATCCAAAAAGGGGATCCCGGTGTCGATCTCGTAGTGGCCGCTGCCATCCAGGTTCAGACGAATTTGAACATCCGTTTCCCCGGTGCGACGGTGAACAAGGGCAGTTCTGGGGTGGAGCAGGCGCGAGGAGTCGATGGCAGTCATGGAAGTGGCCGAGAACGCTGTGGAGCAGCAGGTAGGCTCCAGCTCTAGAATTGCACAAGCCTGCGAGCATCGGCACCACACGGCCTAAGCAGTGAGGAGCGAGAAGAGAGGCTCTTTCCTTTCTCCGCCCTGCTCTTTTTTCCCTTGGAATTGCCGTAGAGTGCTGGAAGAGAGTGTTGAAGAAGGGGTTGCCGTTTGCAGGATTGGCAGCAAATCCAACAGGCCCTCAAGCAACACTGGGGTTACGAGACGCTGCGCCCACCGCAGGATCAGGTGATCCAGGCTCTGCTGGACAAGCGCGACGCGCTGGTGGTGTTGCCGACGGGGTTTGGCAAATCCCTGTGCTTTCAGCTAGCAGCTCTGCTGCAAAGGGGGGTGATGCTGGTGGTTTCACCCCTAATCGCCCTCATGGAAGACCAAGTTCAGGATCTTTGGAAACGCAAGCTGCCGGCGGCCTGTCTCCACAGCGAACTGGATCCGGCCCTGCGCAAGCGGGTGTTGAAGGCCCTTGAGGAAAACCGACTGCGCCTGCTCTATTTGGGGCCGGAGACTCTATTCAGCCCCCCCGTTTGGCAACGGCTGCAACAGCCTCAGGTGCACATCAACGGCCTGATCGTGGATGAGGCCCATACGTTGGTGCATTGGGGGGGATCCTTCCGGCCCGACTACCGCCGTCTGGGATTGCTGCGCCCGGCTCTGGCCCCGGTGAAGTCCTCCTTTCCCATTGCCGCTTTTACCGCCACGGCTGACCCCCAAACCTGCAGCCGCCTCAGCCAAATCCTAGAGCTGCGGGATCCGGAGTGCATTCGCGCCGATCCCCTGCGGGCCAATATCTCCCTCAATGTCGCGATAGCCTGGAGCCCGGCGCATCGTCGTCGCCGTCTGCTGCGATTCCTGGGGGAAAATCCCGGCTCGGGTCTGGTGTATGTGCGCACCCGGCGGGATGGGGAAGAGCTGGCCGAGTGGCTGGGCCGACAGAACCTAAAAACCGCCACCTACCATGGGGGACTGGAAGCGGGATCCCGCCGTCGGCTGGAACGGGCCTGGCTGCAGGGGGAACTGCGCTTTCTGGTCTGCACCAACGCCTTTGGCATGGGCATCAACAAGCCGGACGTGCGTTGGGTACTGCACTTTCATCCCCCGCCCACCTTGATGGATTATTTGCAAGAGGTGGGACGAGGCGGTCGGGATGGTGGCCCTTGTCGGGCCCTGATGCTGGTCTCGGAGCCGACGGGCATGCTGGATCCCAGCGATCGCCGGCGCCAAGCCTATTTCTATTCCCAGCAGGAGCGCCTTCAGGCCCGAGCACGCCACCTGCTCCAAACCCTACCCCAGCAGGGATCCTACGCCGATCTGCCCCCCGGAGAGGCACGGGTGGCCTTGGGTCTGCTGCAGGAGATGGGCTGTTTGCGGTGGCCGGATCCCTTTCGCTTTCAGGTGTTACACCGCCGTTGGCAGCCTTTAAGACGAGAGGATCCCTGGCGGGGTATAGAGGATCTGATCCACACTCGCGGCTGTCGGTGGCAGGCGATCTTGCCCTATTTTGGCTACCCTGGGGAGCAGCCCGGCCTGCCTTGTGGCACCTGTGACCGTTGTCGGCTTTCTCGTTAGCCCTCAGCAGCCAAGTGCGAGCCACAACCGGCAGGAGTGGTTATCATGATCTGCGTTTTCTGCAAAGGGATCAGAATCTCGCAGCTTTCCCGTTGCTGACGACCTTCCGGCTGTGCCCATGAGTGTTTCCGGATCTCCGCTTGAGGAACTGGATCGACCCTTATCCCTAGCTCGGCAGGTAGCCCAACTGTTGGTGGTGCCGGTCTCGGCCCGTCTGGGATCCCCAGCCTGCTGTCGAGACACCCTCAAGCGACTGATCCAGGAAGTGGGGATCGGGGGCATCTGGATCACCGAAGGACACGTAGCAGAAGCCCTGTTGCGGGTGGAAGAGGTGCAGGCATGGGCTGCTCTGCCCCTTTTGGTGGCGGCAGAGGCCGGTCGTGGGCTGGCCCTACAGGGGGCTACCTCTTTTCCCCATCCCCTGGGGTTGAGCCGTCTGGGATCAGAGGCAGAACGCTGGGCGGAACAGTGGGGTCGGATTACGGCGCGGGAGGCGGCAGCCATCGGCATCAATTGGCTGCTCAACCCGGTGGCAGAGCCACTGGGGGAGCTGGCTTTGGCGGAGGATCCCCTATCTGCTTTGCAACTGGCGCGAGCTTTCGTGCGCGGATGTGAGCAAGCGGTTCCAGAAGGGATCCTGACCACGGCCAGCTCCTTTCCGGGCAAAGGGGGATTCAAGTCGGTTCAGGCCGGAGCGGAGCGGGTTCCAGCCGCCTTGGCGGGCCGTAGGCCGAAGGCAGCAGATATCCCTTGGTGTCCCCGTCTGAGCCTAACCCCAGCGCAGCTTCAAGAGGGGCCTTGGCTGCCCTTTCGAGGTTTGGTGGAGCAGGTGGGGGCGATCTTGGTTTCTCATGTGGTGCTGCCGGAGTGGGATGAGCGCTGGCCTGTCACCCTGCTGCCGGGGCGGCTAACCCAACTGTTGCGCCAGGAATGGGGGTTTGGCGGGCTTATTGTTGTGGACAGCCTCGATCAAGGCTGCTTGGCAGAGCTGGCCAATGCTAACGGGCCCAACTCATTGGCCGTGCGGGCTTTCCAGGCCGGTGCCGACCTAATTTTGGCCCCCCCCGATCCGATGGCATCCTTGGCAGCCGTTTTGGAAGCGGTGCAACAGGGATCCCTCAGCGCAGCCCAGCTTGCCCAGTCGGTGACGCGGGTTCTGCGGGCCAAACAGCGAATCCTACCTGCCGCCTCAGCTCTCCTCCAACAGGTGTGGCCGGCCTTGGCGGAAACGGATTTCAGCACCGTTGGCGGATGGATGGGGGCCAGGGATCCCACGGATCCGGCCCTCAACCGTGGCTCTCCCGCCGAGCAACTGAAGCCTTTGCTGCTGGGGGATCCCATCCCCAAGGACTCGGCGTTGGGAAAGTTGTTCAACAGGCGCTCCAGCCTGCCCTCTGCTCTGCACAGAGCTGCCCAGATGGGATCCCTCTTGGCCGAGAAGGATATTGCTCCCTGTCAAGCGGCTATGGCCCGTGGTGGCGTGGAAGGAGGCCGGCCCCTCGGCCCGCCCGCAGAGCCCGGATGGTTGAACTGGATCTGGCAGGATCCCCCCTTGGGTGCTGCCGATGTGCAGTTGCAATCTCCCGCCCTGCATGTTCCGGCTGCCTTAGGCATGCTTCCTGTGCTCAGCGATGCTCTTACCCCCCTACCTTGGCTGGAAGCTGCCCTAAACAACGCCCCAGGATTCATCTTCCAAGGTTTCCTTCGGGATCCCTTGCCCAACTATGTGCTGGATTGGCTGCAACAGCATCGGGAGCGGGTGGCAGCGGTCGTCATTTATGGTAATTTATCTCTCTACCGCCGCCTGCAGGCGCACTTTCCATGGGCCAATGCCATCCACAGCCTCAACCGGGATCCCTGGGCTCAAGCGGAGGTGATGGAGCGGCTCTTTCCCAACTGCACCCTCTCAGAGGGATCGGAATCTCAGGCAGCTCGGCAAACCATTAAGAAAAAGTAAATGCCATTACAGATTATTGGCAGGAAAGGGCTCCTGGGTTATCGTGTTGGTTGAAATGTAAAAGATTGAAACGGTTTCTCTCAGCGTTGTCTGTGCCTCCCTCCCTCTCAGACACTCCTCAATCCTGCAGCAGCCAGTCGTCAACTGGCAGTTGGGTTGAGTTTGAGCAAAAGCGACTTCAACCTCCATCCCAACGACGTTTACAACCCTTCCTCAAATCCTTGCAGCAGTTCTTTACAAGTGTCTGGTCTCAAAAAACTCGGCTGGGTCTTGCCCTCCTCAGCCTGGGGCTGGGGATATTCGCTTGGGCTTGGCTGGGTGCCGGGGCTCGTCTGGATCCCTATACCGAAGCCGTCCTCAGCTTACAGGGGCAGGTTAGCCATGGTGCATCCTTGTTTGCCCTCAACTGTGCCGCCTGTCATGGGGAAGAAGCGGATGGCCGGGTAGGGCCCAGTCTGCGGGGGGTGAGCAGCCGCCGCTCGGATCGGTTTATCATTCAGCAAGTGACCGGTGGCAAAACGCCTCCCATGCCCCAGTTCCAGCCGGATCCCCAGGAGATGGCGGATTTGCTCAGCTACTTGAAAACCCTCTGAGGCCGTTTCATGGGCCTGCCTCAGCAGCTTGCTTGCTATGCTCTCTGGCTGGCCTCCGTATTCGCTTTTGCGGAATGGTTGCGCTCCCGCCAGGTGGACGGGGAATGGGTGCGTAAGGTCATCCACATCGGCGTGGGCAATATCATTTTGTTGGCTTGGGCCTTGCAAGTGCCCCGCTGGCTGGGGGTGGGATTCTCTCTGGTGTTCGCCGGCTTGGCGCTGCTCTCCTACCGAGTGGCCATCTTGCCCAGCTTAAATGGGGTCGGTCGCCGCAGCTTTGGCACCTGTTTCTACGCCATCAGCATTGGTCTGTTGCTGTTTTGGTTTTGGCGGCCACAGCGACAGGTTTTCGCGGTGATCGGCATATTGGTGATGACGTGGGCCGACGCCCTGGCGGGCTTGGTGGGCAAAACTTGGGGCAAACACCCCTACCAACTGGGATCCCTTCAAAAAAGCTGGGAGGGATCCCTGACCATGTGGGCGGTGAGCAGCTTGGTGATTGCAGCTCTGCTGCTGGGGTACTTTGGCTTCTCTCTCCCTTTGCTCGGAGTGAGCCTTTTGGTGGGAGGGATGGCTATGGGACTGGAGGTGTTCTCTTGGTGGGGGTTGGATAACCTGACCGTGCCCCTGGCCAGTGCCGGCCTCTGTTTCGTCTTGATCCAGATCCTCAATTATTTGTAACGCTTGCTACAAAACGTTCCTCTCCCGTCCCCGGCGGTATAGCGTGGAAACAGCCCTTTCTTCTTCTCCACCATGGCTGCAAGTCCTGCGCTGGCCTCTTCTGCCCCTCCCTCTCCCGCCCACATCTGTCCCTTTGCCCAGGCTTGTAGCTACCTGGATTGGGCAGCTCGCGAGCTGAAGCTGGATCCCGGCTGGGTGGCGATCCTCAGCACCCCCCGCAAAGTGGTGACGGTGGCGATCCCCGTGCGGCTGGACAACGGACACATCCAAGTGCTGGCGGGCCATCGGGTGCAGCATTGCAACGTTCTCGGCCCCTACAAAGGGGGGATCCGCTACCACCCAGCGGTCACCCTTGAAGAGGTCTCGGCCTTGGCGATGCTCATGACCTGGAAATGCGCCCTTATGGGCATTCCCTACGGTGGGGCCAAAGGGGGGATCCCTATCGATCCGAGGCGTTATTCGGTCTCGGAGCTGGAGCGCATTACCCGCCGTTATACCAGCGAGCTGATCAAGGATATCGGCCCTGCAGAGGACATTCCCGCTCCAGACATGGGAACTTCTGCCCGTGAGATGGCCTGGATGATGGATACCTATTCTATGAATGTCGGGCATGCGGTGCTGGGAGTAGTGACGGGCAAACCTCTCTCGATTGGGGGATCTCGGGGGCGAGAACTGGCCACCGGACGGGGGGTGATGATCACCGTACGGGAAGCCTTGGCCCGACGCGGTGGATCCCTGGCAGGGGCAACGGTGTTAATCCAAGGTTTTGGCAATGTGGGTGGAGCAGCGGCCAGCTTGCTGCATGAGGCGGGAGCTAAGATTGTGGCGGTTTCCGGCAGTTCTGGGGGCCTTTACAATCCTAATGGACTGGATATCCCCGCCCTCAAAGCTTACATGAAGGAACGGGGAGGCCGCATGGCGGGCTTTCCACAGGCTGAGCCCATCAGCAACGCCGACCTACTGGTGCAAAAAGCGGACGTGTTGATCCCTGCCGCTCTGGAAAATCAAATTACCGAAGCCAATGCCCACCAAATTCAAGCCCGGATTGTGGCAGAAGCTGCCAACGGGCCAACCACCCTTGCCGCCGACCGGATTTTGGAATCGCGAGGGATCCAGGTATTGCCGGATATTCTGACCAATGCCGGTGGGGTAGTGGTGAGCTATCTGGAGTGGGTGCAGGGACTCTCTTACATCTTCTGGGATGAGGAGCGGGTCAATCAAGAGATGGAAGGTCTGATGGTACGTGCCTTTGAACGGGTGGTGCAAGAGGCTGAACGGCGGCAAGTGTCGCTGCGACTGGCTGCCTACACCCTGGGGGTAGGCCGAGTGGCGCAAGCCCTACAGGATCGCGGCCTTTACCCGTAGACCGGGAACTCTTGGCTCAACAAGCCTACTTGCCAAGGTTCGATTGCCCTTTTCTCAAGCCCGACGGCGTTCTTGCTCTTCCTGCTGCTGCCATTGCTTGAGCAGCTCTTTTGCCGCCTGTGGGGTAAAGTAGTCCAGCTCCATCAGCTTACGGTAGGTCAGAATTTGCCGCATCTCCAGGGGCATGTCTGCTTTTTGGTAGAAGTAGCGAATGCGATTGATGTTTTGCTCCATTTCGGTAAACTCTTGCTCCCGCTTCCTCTGCTTCTCCTGCTTGAGCACCTCATGGGGGGCAGAAAGGCGGTTGTAGTTAGGGATCCGTTGCGTGCCTGTGGTTTTGCTCGCAGCAGGCACACGGTGGCCTCCGGTTTGTCGGTTGTTGGCCTTGTTGGAATTGAAGAAGAAAGAGAGCATCGGCAAACCTCACACAAACAGATAAACGGCGGGAGCTTAACGCCAAGTCAACAATATCAAGTTTAGGTGAAGAAGCCTGTGATCCAGATCCTTCTTGGAAAAACCCGTACTTCCGGCGCGGCGCTGTATCTCTCTGCTTTTCCCACCCCCGCGGATGGTCAAGGAAAAGCTGGGGTTTGGCCTCAAGCCAATCTATTCATGAGTCCAGCCTACCGTGTTTACACGGAAAATGACTGAGATCACGTCCGAGAGTACAAGGTATTTAAGTATCTTCACGTCCTTTTGTTCGGGATCCCTGTATCGGATGTACTTTCCCGCAGGCCGCTACAGGTGGGATTCATCTCCGCTCAGCAGCCAAGTGACCGATACCCCCAACGCCTTGGCAAAGGCCACCAGTTCTTTGTCAATGACGCGCCGTTTTCCCTTTTCCACCTGGCCAATTTTGACGTAGTCCAACTGCACACCGTACTTGGCCAAGCGACCCGCCAGTTGATCTTGGGTGAGTTGCAGCTTCTCCCGTACCCAGCGCACCCGTTCCCCAATCAAGTTGGCCGATGGATGGTGCCGGTCGTTAGACTCCATAGGAGCAGAAAGCCGTAAATATTCTTTTCCAGACTGAGGAAGTTGAGGGATCCTCACATGGTAGCCTGAGCTGGCAAGGTTCCCTTTTCCTGGGATCCCACCCGGCAGCCGTTGAGCTGACTGGCTCAGGAACAATCTTATCTCAAGGTCTAGATCGAAAATCGCTTACCGCTTTTTGCCGGGCAACCCCTTGCCTACAAGGACTTGACGGATGGGATCCCTGCTGTTCCCGCATCTAAACGGAAAAATCTCCGGACAAAAAAGAGGGTCATGATCGATTTTCGCTCGCAGCAGCAGCAGAAACCTTTTTAGACTGGGAGATGAAGTTCTCTCCTCACCTGGCCGTGGTTTTTTCTCGTCCTCATCCTGAACACTCTGCCTCTTCGCCTCAGGAGTTTGACGATCTCTGGTTCGACCCTGAGTCTGCCCCCCAAGATGCTCTTGCAGAAGTTGATCCAGAGCCGGTTGCCGGCGGATCCCGGTTGAACGAGGACGCTGTCGATCACTACCTGAATACCATCGGTCGCGTGCCCCGCATCGATCACGCTGAGGAAATCGAGCTGTCGCGCAAAATTCAGCAAAAGCTCCTCATCGATCAAGCCCGGCAGGAATGGCGGCAACAGCGGGGGGAGGATCCCAGTGACGAGGCTTTGGCCGAGGCCCTGCAGATTTCCGTATCCACCCTACGCTCCCGCATCCGACAAGGGGAGCAAGCTCAACGCAAGCTGATCAACGCCAACCTGCGCCTGGTGGTCAGCGTTGCCAAGAAATACCTCAATCGGGGGGTGCCGTTTTTGGATCTGATCCAAGAGGGCAATATCGGGTTGATCCGGGCCACCGAAAAATTCAATGCGGAGCGGGGGTTTCGCTTCAGCACCTATGCTCATTGGTGGATTCGCCAAGGCATTACCCGTTGCATTGCCAATCAAGCACGGACGATTCGCCTGCCGGTACACATGGTCGACAAAGTGCGCCTGCTCAAGCGCACCAACCGCGAGCTGATGAAGCTGCAGGGGAGGCGGCCCACCGAAGTGGAGCTGGCAGAAGCCCTGGGCATTAAAGTCAAGAAACTGCGCATGATCCAGCAGGCTGCTGCTTTGCCCCTGTCGCTGGATGTGCCGGTCGGCCAAGAAGGAGAAAGCCGCCTTGGAGATTTGCTGCAAGATGAGCGGCAAGAGCAGCCCTTTCAAGGGATCCTCGTGCAATCCATGCAGCAGGATGTGCGTTCTGCCATGCAAACCCTCAAGCCGATTGAGAGGCAGGTGCTGGAGTTGCGCTATGGGTTAGATGGGCAACAGGCAAGAACCCTGCGGGAGGTGGGGGATCACTTCAACCTGACGCGGGAGCGGATTCGTCAGATCGAGCGAGATGCCCTGCGCAAATTGCGGGTGGGCTATTCTTCGCGGGCTTTGGCCCAGTACATCCGCTAGTGGCTACAGACCCACAGACCGATTTCCTGGCCAGCTTCTGCCCAGGGACAACCTTTTTTTCAATCTTCTTGGGTTGAACACCATAGCTCCTTGAAATGGCGATCAAGGGATCCCTTATCCCCACGGCCAGATCTGGTCAAGACGACTTTAGCGGGCAACTTCTCTGGCTGTTAACTCGGACGATCTGCTTTCTCCAGTGTTAAGGCACGATACTGCCAGCGCCTTGGCCTTTGTGCATTTCTGCCCTTGATCACCGGCATAGTAAAAAGGCTCAGGTCGTTGACCCAAGCCCGCCCCATCATCCACAGCAGATGCCAGGAACCAGACTTGAACTGGTGACACGAGGATTTTCAGTCCTCTGCTCTACCAACTGAGCTATCCCGGC
>NZ_JANSIG010000056.1:0-19568 GCF_047461975.1 Synechococcus sp. R55.3
GTGGCCCGCACTGGCGCACACATAGGCACCATCCCCGTCAGCGCCGTGTAGAGGGTTGCTGCCAAGGCGTAGACATCGGTGAAGGCGCCGCGGCGGCGCAAGCTGTCGTATTGCTCTAGAGGAGCATAGCCATCGGTGCCGTAGGAGGTGTGGCGTTGGATCAGACCTTGGGTGTAGCCGCGAGCTAGGCCAAAGTCGATCAACACCGCCTGCTGGGATCCCTCCCGCACCATGATGTTGGATGGCTTCACATCCCGATGCAGGATCCCCTGTTCGTGCAAGGCCATCAGGGCAGATCCCACCTCCCGCGTCAGGCGCAGGGCTTCCGGCAGGGGCAACGGCCCTTTTTGCCGCAGAAGCTGGTGCAGAGTCTGGCCGCGGATGTACTCCATCACAATACACCAGCGCTCCTGCTCCCAGATCACTTCTTCCACCTTCACCACATGGGGATGGTGGCAGCGGGCCAGTTGCAGCGCCTCGTTCATGAAGTTCTGCTGGAAGCGGGGATATTCGGGATCCCGACTGATGCTGTCGCTTAAAACTTTGATGACCACCTGGTCGGCACGAACGCTATCCCAGGCCCGGTAGGTGATGCCGAAGCCCCCCTCTCCTAAGATGGCCTCAATGCGGTAGCGCCCCCCCTGTAGTCTTTCGCCGACTGCCCAAGCCATACCTGACCCCCGCCTCTAGGGCCATTGTGTCACGGGGATCAGTAAATTGACGGCACATAAAACTGCTTAGAAGTCTACGGGCAGCACTCCAGTTTTCACCTGGAAGGTGCGCGCCTGTCCATCGCGGATGACCCGCAGCGTCAGCGTATTGCCCACCCCGGCGGCTTCCACCAACTGCTGCACCTGCTCGGCATCGCGGATGGCCTGCCCATTGATTTCAGTGATCACATCCCCCTCCCGCAAGCCAATCTCCTCAGCCGGGGATCCCGAAATCACCTGCCCGATCAAGACCCCTTCTTCCACTGTCAGCGTGGTGGGACGAGCGGGGTCGCGGTTGAGGCGCGCCACAATGTCAGGGTTGAGGGTGATCATGCGAATGCCCAAGAAGGCGTGTTCTACCCGACCGTCACGGATCAGTTGCTCGGCAATTTCCATGGCGCGGTTGATGGGGATGGCAAAGCCCACACTCTGGGCCCGCTGGAAGATGGCCGTATTCACCCCAATCACGCGGCCTTCCGCATCCAGCAGTGGGCCACCCGAGTTGCCGGGGTTAATGGCCGCATCCGTTTGCAGGAAAGTCACCCGCTTGTTGACAGCCCCAATTTGCCCGGAGGAGCGCCCAACAGCACTGATGATCCCAGCAGTCACGGTATTGTCTAGGCCCAGCGGGTTGCCAATGGCAATAGCCCAATCCCCTGGTCGCACCAAGTCAGAGTTACCCAAAGTAACCGTGGGCAGATTCTCCCCCTCAATTTTGATCACTGCGATATCGGTAACCGGATCTGAGCCCTTCACCTCTCCTTCAAAGGTGCGCCCATCCAGCAGATGAACCCTGACTCGCTCGCTGCCTTCCACCACATGGGCGTTGGTGAGGATCAGGCCACTGGCGTCGATGATAAACCCCGATCCGGTGCCTTCTTGCCGAAACTCCTGCGGCAACTGCGGTAGTTGATCCCCAAAGAAGCGGCGAAACAGGGGCTGGTTGAACAGTTCTGGGTTGACCCCCCTCGACACGGTGCGGGTGGCATCGATGCGCACCACCGCTGGGCCGACCTTTTGGGCAACGGCGGCAATAAAATTAGAAGGCCGGACGGCATCGGCGGGAGGGGCAGAATTCGCAGCCTCAGGGCGGGGCTCAGACCAGGGCAAAAGGGATCCTACTCCCTCACCGGCCCGTTGCGTCCAAGTGACCAGAGGAGTTTGCTGTAACCACTCCTGCCCCGATCGAGACGATAGCCAGACCCCACCCGCGACGCCTCCACCAAACAGAGCCATCGCCAAAAGTGTGTGCCGTAGAATCCGCGCCATGATCCCTCCCAAAGCTAAGCCGTATCGCCAAGACTCAAAAGGCGTGAACCAGCTCCCTGACTTACGCCGTCGAAACTCAGTTCACTCCTGGCCTATTCTACCTATTTTTACTCTTCCTTTCGGATTTCGGGGTATGTGTGTTCACCTTAGCAAATCTTGCGGGCAAAGGCAGTGCTCGAAACACCCAAAATGATCGGGGATCCGAGCGAGCTCCATTCCTCCGAGCCGCAAGGGTGGGATCTGTGGCAGCGCCACCGCGCCTGGATGCAGTTGGCCTTGCGAGAAGCTGAGCAAGCGGGAGAAGCCGGAGAGGTGCCGGTGGCAGCTCTGGTGGTCGGGCCAGGGGAAGAGCTGTTGGCCCTGAGCAGTAACCGGCGGGAACGGGATCGGGATCCCACGGCCCATGCGGAGATCCTAGCCCTACGGCAGGCAGGGCAACGGCTGGGAGATTGGCAACTGCGGGGCTGTCGGCTGTACGTCACGCTTGAGCCTTGCCCCATGTGTGCCGGGGCCATCAGCCAATCGCGGCTGGCTCAGGTGGTTTACGGTGCAGACGATCCCAAGGCCGGGGCTTTGCGCAGTGTACTCAATTTGCCTGCCTCCGCTGCCAGCTTCCATTGCCCGGAGATCATCGGCGGAGTTTGCGAGGTCGAGTGTCGACGCCTATTGCAGCAGTGGTTTTGCCGCCGCCGCGGGATCCCGCGCACAACCTGAGGAAGAAATTGGGGGCAAAAAGAACGGGCTGGGGTCGTGCATCCGCCAGAGGTTTTTGATACTGTCATATCGGGTTCGGCTGGTCCTCACTCGCGTCCTGCACCAGCCCCAAAAAAGGCTGTCCGAGTGCGGGATCTCTTGAGCCCAACGGTGGCCGCTTGGGTTGTTGAGGGTGCGTCGGCCCTATGCCTGGATTCTCAAAACCCGACTTGTCTGGGATCCCTCGCTGGCTATGCCCAGCGGCGGGTAGTCTTTCACAGAGGATTGGTGTGTGACTATTGCCCTCTCCTTTTCTCCTCTCCCATCAGCTTGGCTTAGGAGTATTGCCCTTCTGGTTTGGGCTTGGCTGTGCTTAACTTTTCCGGTGCAAGCACGGGTGCTGCTGCGGGTGGCTGTTGCCGTCAACAAGTCTCAGGTCACGATCGGCAGCTCTACTGGAGCCCGCCTGTTGAATGCCCAGGGACAACCCCTGGCAGAGGTTCAGGCCATGCAACCGCTGCAGGCCAGCCGTTCGGGTTCAGCAGTCAGTTTGGCCGGCCAACAGGGAGAACGTCTTTACCTACAGCCCACCACCTCCGATGGGTTAGTGTTTATCGACCAGAATTGGTACCGTGGCTGGGTGGAGTTGATCCCCGGCGAGCGTGGGGTGATTGCCATCAACCAAGTTGGCTTGGAGGACTACGTTTCCAGCGTAGTGGGCAGCGAGATGGGACACCGTTTTCCCATGGAGGCTCTTAAAGCCCAAGCCGTGGCCTCCCGCACCTATGCCCTCTACCACCGCAGTCGCCGTTCCCAGCAGCCTTTTGACTTAGGAAATGGGATCGATTGGCAGGTTTACAAGGGGGTAGCTGCCGAATCCAGCCGTACCCAAGCGGCTGCCCGTGAGACCGCCGGGCAGGTTCTCATCCACCAGGGGCAGTTGATCAATGCGGTTTTCCACTCCTCTGCGGGGGGACATACGGATGATGCAGGCAATGTCTGGTTAGAGTCGCGGCCCTACTTACAGGGGGTGCCGGATTTCGATCAGCACTCACCGGTGTTTAGCTGGACGGCCACCGTTCCTGCCCAACAGATTCAGCAATTGGCTGCCGGGATCGGTGCCATTCGTTCTGTGGAGGTACTGCGCAGCTCCCCGTGGGGACGGGCAATCACGGTGCGCTTGACGGGATCCCAAGGGATCAAAGATCTCAATGCCGGCGATTTTCGTCGGGCTCTTGGGTTGCGCAGCACAAAGATTGCCATTAGTCCACGCGGAGAGGCCACCACTACGGCCAGCCTGGCTCCTGTGGCAGGGACATTCCCGGCTTTCTTTGAGGTTCAGGGGCGCGGCTACGGACATGGCGTCGGCATGAGCCAGTGGGGAGCGGCTGGGATGGCCAGCCAGAACTACTCCTACCAACAGATCCTCAGCCACTACTACCGCAACACCACCTTGGCAGTGGTGGAAGGACGTTAGGGCTCAACTTCAGGGAGAAGCCAACAAAATCATCGATTGGTAGCAAAAGCGGCTGCAGTTTTTAAGAGCTTATGAGAAGCAGCATTTTAATTGAACCGGAGGGGTTCCCCAAGGGTTCGTTGGGGTTCTGTAGATTTTGTTAACTTTGAGTTAACTCTAACGTTGCACCATCTCTGAAGATAGACGGGCAGCTTCTGCCGGAATCGAAAGCTGGGCTGCCTGTGAACGCTGCTTTTGAAGGCTCCGCGCTGCTATGACAAGATCGAGAGAAGCCTGGGCAAATTTGGGTTACATCCCTGAAGATTTTGTGAAGATTTTGTAGAGATCTTGAATTCCCCTCTCGGGATCCTCAGGATCGGCTCAATAATAATTGAGATACGTTTACCAGCATCGACCTCTACCTCTTCTTTTTCGAGCCCATAACTTTAACCCCAGGTATCTGTCCTATGTCCATTGCCACCTTAGCTCCTGCTTTTCCCGAACGTTGTCCGGTGCTGCCGGAAGCGCTCACGCCCCTGTGCGAGATCGCCCGTAACTATTGGTGGACTTGGAACCCGGATCACCTCACCATTTTCCGGGAAATGGATCCCGCCCTGTGGGAAAAAACCTCCCACAACCCGGTGCGCATGCTGGAGGAGGTTTCCTACTTGCGGTTGGCAGCCTTGGCCACCGATGTGAACTACCTCAACACGTTGAACCGGATGGTGCAGTCCTATCGGAAGTACATGGCGGCTGAGGATACCTGGGCCAAGCGCACCATGAAAACCTACGACTGGCAGCGTCCCATCGCCTATTTCTGTGCCGAATACGGCTTGCACGAGTCTTTGCCCACCTACTCTGGCGGGCTGGGTATGTTGGCTGCCGATCACCTCAAGTCGGCCTCGGATTTGGGAGTGCCCCTGGTGGCCATCGGGTTGCTCTACCGTCAGGGCTACTTCCAACAGCGCCTGGACAACAATGGCTGGCAGGGGGAGCTTTACGAAGACTCTGAGTTTGAGTCTCTGCCGTTGACTCTGGTGCGCCAGCCGGATGGCAGCCCTCTGTTGGTGGAAGTGGCGATGCGGCAGCGGTTGGTGAAGGCGCGGGCCTGGCGGGCGGACGTGGGCCGGGTACCTCTTTTTCTGCTGGACACCGACCTGCCGGAGAACGACCCCATCGATCGCTGGATTACCGCCCACCTCTACGGGGGCAGCACCGATACTCGCATTGCCCAAGAGTGCATCCTGGGTATCGGTGGGGTGCGCCTGCTGCGCCAGTTGGGTTTGGATCCCATGGTTTATCACATGAATGAAGGGCACGCTGCTTTCCTGACGCTGGAGTTGCTGCGGGAGGAAGTGGCGCGGGGCACCCCCTTCGAGACGGCGGAGGCCAAGGTGCGGGAAAAATGTGTGTTTACTACCCATACACCGGTGCCGGCTGGCCACGATGCCTTTAGCCCCAATGAGATGGATGCGTTCTTTGCCTCCTTCTGGCCTCAACTGGGCCTGACGCGGGAACAATTTTTGGCCTTGGGAGCTCGGCGCACCGGGGATCCCTGGGAGCGCTTTAACATGACGGTGCTGGCTTTGCGGTACGCGCGGGCAGCCAATGGCGTAAGCAAGCTCCACGGACGGGTTTCTCGCGAAATGTGGCATGTGCTCTACCCTGAGCGATCGGTGGATGAGGTGCCCATCAGCTCCATTACCAATGGGGTTCACGCCCGTACCTGGGTTTCCCCCCTCTTCTGGAATCTCTACGACCAGTACTTGGGCCCCGATTGGCCGGAGCGGGTGTCAGACCCGGAACTGTGGGCCAAGGTGGAAGAGATCCCAGATGAAGAACTGTGGCGGCGCAAAGAAGCTCTGCGGGAGCGGCTGGTGTCTTTCACCCGTCACCGAGTGTTGCGGGCCCGGCGCAATCGCGGCGAAAGCAACGAACGCATCCAAGCGGTCAACCAGTTGTTGGATCCCAAGGTCTTGACGATTGGGTTTGCCCGCCGCTTCAGCACCTACAAGCGAGGAGATTTGATCCTGCGAAATCTGGAGCGAATTACCCGCATCTTCACCAACAAAGAGTACCCTGTGCAAATTATCTTCGCCGGCAAGGCCCATCCGCGGGATGAAGGGGGCAAGCGCCTGATCCAGCGGGTGGTGGAATGGTCGAACCGGCCTGAGGTGGCCAACCGGGTCGCCTTCATCGAAAACTACGATGCCTATGTCGGTCGCAATTTGGTGCAGGGGGTCGATGTGTGGCTGAACAACCCGCGACGCCCTCTGGAAGCCTCTGGCACCTCAGGGCAAAAGGTGGGCTTCAGTGGGGGATTGAATTTGTCGGTACTGGATGGCTGGTGGCCGGAGGGTTACAACGGTCGCAATGGCTGGGCTATTGGCCAAGAAATCGAAGGTCTGGATCCCGCTGCCCAAGACGACTTGGACGCCAACTCCCTCTACGACTTGTTGGAGTATGAGGTGATCCCCATGTTCTACGACCGGGACGAGCAAGGGATCCCACGTCGTTGGATTGCCCGCATGAAGGAGGCGATCCGCACGCTCAACCCCGTTTTCAACACCGACCGCATGGTAGCGGAGTACGTGCTGAAAATCTACGAGCCTCAGCCCCTGGAAGCAGAGGCGAGCCGGACTTTGTTGGGTTCGGCTGTTGCCGGCTAGGGTGGACTCCCCCTCTCCCAGCGCAAATCATACAAAACATTGGGATCCCTCTCTCCTCAAGAGGAAAAGCAGGGATCCCAAGTTTGAGCTTGGGGACAAGAGACTAGGCGCCAGCGTTGACGGCCATAGGAAGCGTCAGCGGTTCTGGCTCCTCTTCGGGGGGCAACATCACCACCTCAGAGTTGTCGATGATGGCCTGCAGCTCTTCCCCATCGATGGTTTCGGCCTCCACCAAACGACGGGCGATCCGATCCAAGAGGGCACGGTTTTCCCGAATCAAGTAGGTGGCCCGTTGGTAGGCCTCGTTCACCAGCCGCCGCACCTCTTCGTCAATGAGGGCCGCTGTTTCCTCCGAGAAATCCCGTTCTGC
Source organism: Synechococcus sp. R55.3 (assembly GCF_047461975.1). Taxonomy (NCBI): domain Bacteria; kingdom Bacillati; phylum Cyanobacteriota; class Cyanophyceae; order Synechococcales; family Synechococcaceae; genus Synechococcus; species Synechococcus sp. R55.3. The sequence continues at coordinate 7,168 of NZ_JANSIG010000056.1, forward strand.
GGCGATTTCCCGGCCCAGGAAAATGTTGGTGTACTGGCGACCTAGGGCTACATTTCCCAGGCGATCGCTCATACCGAAGCGGGTCACCATGTTGCGGGCGATGCGGGCCACCTGTTGCAGGTCGCTGGCTGCCCCCGTGGTGATCTCCGACTCTCCATAGACCACTTCTTCGGCCACACGCCCACCCAAGGCAACGGTCATCATGTTCTTCAGATGGGCACGGGTGGTGAGCCCCATGTCGTCATCGCTGGGCATGAACCAAGTGAGACCACCCGCCTGGCCACGGGGGATGATCGTCACTTTTTGGATGGGATCGTAGTTGGGCAAGAGGGATCCCACCAGGGCATGGCCCGCCTCATGGTAGGCCACCAACTCCTTGCGCCGTTCGCTCATCAGCCGATCCTTCTTCTCCGGACCGGCCAACACCCGATCCACCGCGTCGTTGATCTCGTCCATGGAGATCTCGGTGAGGTTGCGGCGGGCAGCCAGAATAGCCGCTTCGTTCAGGAGGTTGGCCAAGTCGGCGCCGGTAAACCCAGGGGTACGGCGGGCCAATTTCTCCAGATCCACATCGGCAGACAGGGTTTTGCCGCGGGCATGCACCTTGAGGATTTCTAGCCGGCCCTGAAAATCGGGGCGATCCACCGTAACTTGGCGATCGAACCGGCCAGGCCGTAGCAGCGCTGCATCCAGCACATCCGGTCGGTTGGTGGCCGCAATGACGATGATGCCGGAGTTGCCCTCAAAACCGTCCATCTCGGTGAGCAACTGGTTCAGGGTCTGCTCCCGTTCGTCGTTGCCACCTCCCAAGCCAGCTCCCCGCTGGCGACCGACTGCATCAATTTCATCGATGAAGACGATGCAGGGAGCATTTTGCTTGGCCTGCTCGAACAGATCCCGCACGCGAGAAGCGCCGACCCCGACAAACATCTCCACAAACTCAGAGCCAGAGATGGAGAAAAAGGGCACACCTGCTTCTCCGGCTACGGCGCGGGCCAACAGGGTCTTACCGGTGCCGGGCGGGCCCACCAGCAGCACCCCGCGGGGAATCTTGGCTCCCAAAGCGGTGAAGCGCTCTGAATTTTTCAGGAAATCCACCACTTCTGCCAGCTCCAGCTTGGCCTGATCGATGCCGGCCACATCGTTGAAGGTAATTTGGGTTTTCGGCTCCATCTGCACCCGTGCCCTGGATTTGCCGAAGTTGAGAGCTTGGCTGCCTGGGCCATTTTGAGCCCGCCGCAGCAGGAAAAAGAGCCCCAGCAAGAGCAAAACCGGCAGGAAGAAGGTGCTGAGAATGCGCCCAAGTAGCCCCTCCTCTTGAACAGGGCGTACCGCCAGCTCCACCCCGTTGGCAACCAGGGTGTTCTCAAACTCAGGGGTAAGGGGGGGCAGATTCACCTGCACTTGGGTGGCGCGGTTGTTGATTTCTGCCTCGGCAATGGCAACTTGGCGACCATCCGGGGCCGTCTCCACCAAAACTTTGCTGACCTCGCCCCGTTCAACACGGCTGATCAGGTCGGAGTAGCTGATCTCCAAACGCTCAGCCGGGCGGGTACCCAAGAAGGTGGTGGCTAAAGAGATCAAGACGATGGCCAGTAGCGCATATAACCCCGCGCTTCTCCATTTCTTGTTTTTACCTTTCTGACTCACGGAAGTGTTTCCTCCCAAAGGGTGTTTTTGAATCGAACTCGCAGATGGTGACCTATGGGTAACAATCTGGGGTCGGGTGGGTTCTTGCAGCAACAGACTGTTAATTAATATTAACCTGACTGAGAGGGTTGCCGGGGATCCCTGCAATTCCCCTCTTCTGGCCAGGAGTTTGGGGATAGGATTGAGGGACCAAGGCTGTGCCGTCAGCCAGGATAGGTGGTGTTTTTTCCACTCTCATTCCAGCTTGCCCAGGGATCCCTATGCTGACTCAACTGCGCGAACTGAGCATCGCTGCCGACGGGCGCTATCTCAGGGATGAGGAGCTGCAGTTCATGGAGACCTACCTAGCCTCCTTTGACCTTCGCCTGAGCGCCTATCGCAAGATCCAGGCGGCGGAAGCCCAGATCATCCGGGATGTGGAGATGAAAATGCGCGCGCTGGATCCCTACTTGCTCATGCGAGGGGTGGAAGACTTTAGCAACAAGTGGAAGGCTGACACCGTTCGGGTTTTGCGCCTCTCGGCTTTGGCCATGCTCTTGGACGATGAGCAACGCTACAAAGATCGATTTCTCTACTGGTTCCAGACCTTAATGCGGGCCTTCCGCACCCAACGCAGTTGCGAGGCCACCTATCGCTTCCTACAAGAAGTGATAGCCAATTACCTCACCCCCGAAGAAACCAAGTTGATCAGGCCAATTCTGGAAACCAACCGCACGCTGTTGGGCCTTAACTAGGCCGCCGTCCCGGCGGGCTCTTCAGAGTTGGCCGGCTCAACCACCTCTAGCTCATCAGCTTGGAGATGCGCACGGAACTTGTTGTCAAACTGCACCTGAAAGGGAAAGTTGGCGCTGATCGGGCGGCCATTCCAATCCCGAAGCACGGCCTTCAGTTCCCCTTCCATACCTTTGAGGTCGAAAGGTCGATTGCGATATTCCGGGTGGTGATAGACAATCACGCTGGTACGCACCCGCACCCGATCTCCAACTTTCATGTCTTGCCCTCCTAACAAGGCGGCCCACCACAGGAACCCACTGGAAACACTCTAGCTCAATCTCTAAGCAAACCTTCGAGATGTGGAGAAGTATGTGGAAACTGAAACAGTAGTTTGTATTTTCCTCAGGGTCATCTTCATGTTGGGAAGCCCCAGAACATCCCCTCAAAGTCAACCCAGAGAAAGCCCGTCTCAACCAATGGGATCCCTCTGGAGCCAACAGCGCCGCTCACTGGATCCCTGGATTGTATAGATGGGATCCCTATTGGGCAGGAGGCTGGTTTCGCCGGAAAAAGCTGCGTCTAGCCAATCTCAGCTTCCACTGGGATCTGGGAAAGAGAGAAGGCGACCTTTTGTTGCTCCACCAAGCGGTCGAATTCTCGCTCGAAAGTAACCAAGGCCCGGTTGGTTTTGCCCCCCAAGTAGAGCCCCGTCTCCGTTTGCAAAGCCCAGATTTGGCTGTAGCTGAAGTAGCTCATCACCACCCCCACCATCAACAGCCCAAATCCGAGATACACCGCAGGGATCCCTGGATCGGATTTAATTTGCAGTCCGGTAGCGCCGATCACCTCATCCAGATACAGAGTGAGCGGGTTGGGGAAGCGTTGGGGAGCGATTTCGTCGAGGGCCAAGCTCATGCCTTGGCGCAGGGATCCCATCCATTGCCCTTCAGTGTCGTAGAGCAGGGCTGTCCCCTGCAAATCCGGCAGCAGCAGCGTGAGTCCCTGGCTCATGTCCGGCTGGGTGGGCACAAAAGCGCCCCAGAGTTTGTTGCCTGCCTCGGTACGCACCGGCACCACCGGGATTTGAAAAGTGGGGCTGTTGTTGATGCGGATGCGGATGCTGTCGATGCTCCAATCGGCTTGGTAGAGGGTCACACCCCGGTAGGAGAGAGGATGGTTGACGGAAATGGTCTGACGTTTGACCTCCTGACCCTGATCCAAGATCGAGAGGTCGGAATAAAACTGCTTGACACGGCCATCGGGAGCGTAGTCAATCCAGAAGCGATTGGCCCGAATTTGCCAGGTGGGCAAGTGAGCACGAGCCAGATCTCCCGCTCCGGTCAAGTGTTGAATGGAAGCCACGCTGCCGCTGGGAATGAGTTCTTGGGCCTTGAAGCCGCCAATGCTGCCCCAAATGGCCCCCAGCAAGATCAGCAGCATACTGACATGCACCAAGATGGGGCCGATCCTGCCGATCAACCCTTTGCGGGCGTAGAGGTGATGGCCCTCCTGAAACACCAGGTAGCCCTGTCGGCGCAACTGCTCCGGCAGACCTTGTAAAGATTGCTGAGGCAGATACGTCCGAAACGGCAGGCGCTGAAAAGACTGCGGGCGGGTGAGATAGCTCCAACGGCGGGCCCCCTTCAACATCGGCCATTGGCGCGTCAGGGAACAGGCGGCAAGGCTGCTGCCGAACAGGATCAAAATGGCCAGAAACCAAGGGGTGCGGTAGACGTGATCCAATCCCAAGCTCAGGATCACCCGCCAGGTGAGAAAGCCAAACAGGGCCGGATGCTCTGGATAGTGAGCCTGATAAAAAGCCGCCGTTTCCTCTTGCTCGATCACCGTGCCGGTGGCGCTCAAGACCGCAATTGCCAACAAAAGGCCAATGGCCAGGCGCAGATCCGCCAGCAGCGGCAGCAGCTCATGACGAAAGTACCGCCGCAGCGAGGAAACCCAGCGGGCAAGCGGGAGAGAGTATATGACCATGAGAAGTTTGTCGGCTCAAGATTCAGATCGCCGTTTTTGCCAGGCAAGGCGCAGTTTTCAACAGGGTGCTGTAGGTGTAGCCCCATCTTAGCCTGCAGCAGCAGGGATCCCTTAGGCCCAAGCCGACAAGATTGTTACGCTGCCGAACCCCACCAACACCACCCCACTGGCATAAGTGAGCCAGCCCGACCAGCGCCGCAGGGCCAACAGTTGCTTCACCAACCCGGTAAACACCCCCGCCAGGAGCAGAGGAAAGGCCAATCCCAGCCCGTAAGCCAGCAACAGCCCACCCCCTACCCATGGCTGCCCTGTGGTGGAAACCCAAGCCAGCAAAGCCACCAAAACCGGCGTACTGCAGGGAGAGGCCACCAGGCCAAAAGTTAACCCCAGCAACACTGCCCGACCCAGCCTGGGCCATTCTCCGGGAATCTCGAGGCGGTTAAACCAATCGGGAAAACGCAGGGGGATCACCTCTAACAAGTTCAGCCCCATCAAGATGGCAATTCCCCCCGCCACAACAGGCCCGAAGGATCCGGTTTGTCCGTAAACGCGACCCAGCAAAGCTGCCGACAAACCCAGCAGGGTCAGGGTAAAAGCCACGCCAGCCGCAAAACCCAAAGATTGAGCCCAAGCTTGCCGCCGCCCTTCCCCAGCCGTTTCCTCAGAAGCGGGGGTGTAGCCGCCGATGTAGCCAATGGTCACCGGCAGCATAGACAACGTGCAGGGGGAAAGACTGGTGAGCAAGCCCGCCAGACCCACCACCAACAGACTAACGGGAGAAAGGTGCTGCAGTTGAAACTGCACCAGCTCAGTTGCCCATTGTTCTAGGTGGTAAAGCCAGAGCTGAGCCGCATTCAACATAAGCTCAATCTGTCAACATAAGCCCAAGGTAGCATGAAGGATCCCCGAGCCCGTTCAAGATATCTTTGCTATCCATTCCCACCGCCCAGGTTGTGGAGAATTTCGCGAGGATGGTTGACCGGGAACTGCTGCCATTCTTGTTGAGTTCGTTGCAGCACCCGGAGCAATTCGTCCCACTTTTCGCCATCGATCAACCGCTCTATCTGTCGTAACTGGGCTTGGTAGCTGCTCAGGGCAGTCAGCAGCGCCTGCCGGTTGTGGCGGGCCATTTCCAAACCCAATTGCGGGATCCCTCCGCCAACACGGCTGGTATCGCGGAATCCGCTGCTGGCCAAGGTGCGGGCCAATTCCAGAATCGCGGGATCCTCCTCCTGGCTGACGGCTGCGATCAAGCTGGCACTGACCATAACCGGCAAATGGCTGATCCAGGCCACCGCTCGGTCATGGCGGGCGGGATCCGTGAGGACAGCTTCTGCGCCAACAGCAGCAATCAGTTCTTTCACCGCATCGAGAGCCTGAGGTTGGGTCTCGGCGATGGGAGTGAGCACGTAGGGCCGCCCCCGAAACAAGTCAGCTTCTGCCGCTTGGATCCCTTGCAGGCTTTTGCCGGCCATGGGGTGCCCCCCCACAAACCAGGGCCACAATTCGGTTGCCGGAGCAACGATGGGCTGCTTAACCGAGCCGACATCGCTCACCACGGTTTCTGCCGACAAATAAGGCAACAGGGCGGCTAGCGTGGTCAACACCTGCTCCAGAGGGGTACAGATCAGCACCATTTGCGGATCAAAGCGAGCCAACTGGGCCAACTCGGTTCCACAGCCTTGGACAGCACCCCGTTCCAGAGCCCGTTTGCAGGTGGCCGGGTTGCGGCTTATCCCCCAGACGGGATATCCCTTTTCGGTCAGTTTGAGGGCCAGGGATCCGCCAATCAACCCCAACCCGACAATGGCAATGCGCATAGTATCTCAGTAAGCCAGTGAAACTCCTTTTTGGACACCACCAACAACCGCTTCCAGGTGTAGTAGGAGGCTGCTCCCGTAGCTCAGCGATACTCGCCACCGGCGGGCAAGCCTAGTTCCTTCCGAAGCTCCCGCCGCAGCAGCTAAATTCTCGGCCAGGGACTGTCCACTTGTCCATTTTTAAGTCAATATAGGGGTAATATCCGGGCTTGCTTGCCCTGCGGATTCGTGGTAGCCAAACTGGCCTCCGACAGGAAAAACAAGGGCAGGCCTTGGATGTATTGGCAGGAGCTCGGCCCGCTGTGGACTGCTGTTGCGTCGAAGGGATCCCAGCCTTTCGTGCCGGCTCAGCGCAGTTCTTCTTCGCTTACTCAAGACCACGTGTCCCTCTTCTCAGCGATTCTCCAGAACTGTACCCATCGAGCCACTTTCACAGCGGGCTCGGCTTTTGGCCTGCGAGTTCCCGCTTTAACCCCCGTTGGGGAGCACTCTGTCGTTTAGGAGATTCTATGCCTAGTGAACCCAAAACCCGCAAGAGCCGTGAAAGCACTAACCCGCGCCCGCGCGACCGTCGTCGTGAATCGGCCAAAGGGAGCAAAGGGGCAGTTCCAGCCACCAACCTCTCCTTGCCGAAGTTAATTCAAGAGAATGCGGTGCTCCAATCTCGCAGCCAGTTGTTGTTGATGTACAGTGACTTCCAAACCGAAATGCCCAACGATGGCAAAACCGGTGTGGGCACCTGGCTACAGTCTCGACTCAAGGAGCACGGCATGCCCAGCCTGCTGCGTTTTGGCCCCCGCTCCCGCCCCCAGGTTTTCCGCCGCGATGAATTTTCCGAGTGGATTACGCTGGCTCTGGCCTCTGTTAACCCCAACAGCGATACTGCCCCCCAAGAGCACCTGAGCTAGGCCGGAAGGGGAAGTTGAGCGGTAGAAGCAGAGGTTGCTGGCCCAGGGATCCCGCCACGCCCGTTGAGGGAAGAGGGTGAACTGGGCTTTTCTGTATCCGGCAATAGCAGGTCGCGGATGAGGCGAGCTGCCGAGCGTTGCAACCAGCGGGAGGCCAATTGACGGCCCAGTTGTTGAGCTTCCGGTTTGGCAGCCACCTTGGCAACAATCGGCAGAAGCTGCAGCGGCTGAAAGCTTGGGTTGCTGCTGAGGAGTTCCCACAGACGCTGCAAATGAGCCAAGCCATCTGAGCCACCCTGGGATCCCGAGCTGGAAAAGAGCACATCCACTAGGCGCTCCCGCAGGAAAGCGCCCCGCTCAGAAAAGATAAAATCAACGGCCTTTTCCAGGGATCCCTGCAGGTCAAAATCCTCGCTGTTGACGGCGTTGCGCAGCAGGTTCTCCAGGCGGTTCCAGCGAAATTGCCCCTGGTTAAACAGCAGCTCCCGCAGAGATACGCGCAGCTCCGGGGCCGGGTCGGTGAGCAGGCGCTGAGCCACGTAGGGATAGGCCACGCTCAACACCTTAAAGTTGGGATCCAGGCCGATGGCAATCCCTTCCAGGGTGAGCAAAGAGCGGATGATCAAGGCGTAGTAGGCGGGAACTCGAAAGGGAAAGTCGTACATCACCCCCGAGAGCCGATCGGTGATGCTCTTGAAATTCAGTTCGGAGACCGATTTGCCCATCGCTTCGGCGAAGACAGCTTCCAGAGCAGGGATGATGGGAGTCAGGTCGGTATCTGGATCCAGGAACTCCAAGTCCACGTAGTCTTGGGCCAGCCCGGCGAAGTCTCGGTTCACCAAATGCACAATCGCCTTGATCAGGCCGTAGCGCTGATGGGGCGCGATGGTGCTCATCATGCCGAAATCGATATAGGCCAGCCGCCCGTCGTACATGGCCAAGAGGTTGCCCGGGTGGGGATCGGCGTGGAAAAAGCCATTTTCCAAAAGCTGCTTGAGGGAGCAATTGACACCGATCTCGATCAAGTGCCGTCCATCCAGCCCCGCAGCAGCGATTTTGTCAACCTGAGTCAGCTTGATGCCATCAATCCACTCCATCGTCAGCACCTTGGTGCGGGTGTACTCCCAGTAAATTCTGGGGGCATAGATGGAGGGGTGACGGTACAGGGCCAGGAACCGCTCGGCATTGCGGCCCTCCTGGGTGTAGTCCATCTCTTCGTAAAGGCGCCCGGCGAACTCATCGACGATGCCTACCAGGTCGCTGCGGATGCGGCGGAAAGTTTTTTTGGCCCACAGCGCCAAGCTGCGAACAATGTACATGTCGAGAGAGATGCGCCCGATCAAATCGGGCCGCTGCACCTTGACGGCGACTTTCTCTCCGGTATGCAAGTAGGCTTGGTACACTTGCCCCAAGCTGGCGGCGGCAATCGGTTCGGGGCTGATTTCTCGAAAGATTTTGTCTACGGGTTTGCCGATTTCCGACTCGATGAGGGCAAAAGCGATGGCATTGTCAAAGGGGGGCAGCTCATCCTGCAGTTTGGCCAGTTCCTCCAGAAACAGGGGCGAAACCAGATCGGGACGGGTGGAGAGGGCTTGGCCGATTTTGATGGCTGTCGGCCCCAATTCCGTGAGGATCTCCCGTAGCCGGGCCGCATGTTTCGGGCGATTCTTCAGTTCTACTCCCCGCCAGCGATCCCAAAACACCCAGGCCAACAAGCCCAAAAAAGGGGTGATCAACTGAAACAGGCGCCGCACCACCAGATCCCAGCGCCCTCGATATTGCTTGGCCAACTGTTCTGGGTCATAACGCAGGCTCAACTCCGGTGCCACTCCCAGATTTGCTGGCGGGATGGTCATAACCGGAGAGTCCGCCGCTGCGGAACCCAAGTTATGCTGCCTCGCTGCTGTTGTCACTACCGGTGTTGACGGTGTTGCGCCCATAGATGCCCCAACGGATTCCGTAACACATCTTAACTTGCTGGCTCAGCCTGGCGACTCTTGGAGGCGGCCACCGGCCTGCTCGATTGGGCTTGAAAAGGCCAGCCAAACCTTCAGAAAAGGATCTTCATCCTCTCCCGGAGAAGGTGACAGCAGCCCACCTACGGGGATCCCCGCCAAACCTAAAATGGGAAAACCGCGATCTCTGCCTTTGTGTCTGGATCCCCCCCTCTGCCGCCTGCCGAGCCGAGTTCGACCGGATTTGCAGCCCTTAAGGCGCGCCACCTGCTGTTGGCCTTCTTGGTGATCAACCTGGGCGTGGGTTTGGGAGCCGTGGCTTTGGCCCAGATGTTGCATCTCCCACCGGATGATCCACTGCTGGCCTACCTGGTCTATTGCTCCACTTTTGTCCTCACCTGTATTTGGAGCTGGCGGCGGGGGCAGCAAGCCCATCTGCAGATGAGGCGGCTGTGGGGCAACTGGCGGGCTGCTATTCCCTGGGGATCCCTGCTGCGGGTGGTGCCGGCTTTGCTGGTGCTCTCCCTGGGCACAACTTTGTTGATGCTCTACCTGGTATCCCTGCCTGCGCCGGAGCTGGCGGAGTCGATGCTGCACTCACTGGGGGAAGAGGATGGAGAAATGGCCTGGCCGCAGGTGTATCAGGGGTTGCGCTGGCTCTCGATTGGGGTGGTGGCCCCCATAACGGAGGAGTGGCTGTTTCGCGGCATCTTGCTACACCGCTGGGGCCTCAAGTGGGGCCTCTCCAGAGGGCTACTGGCTTCTTCTGTGGTGTTCGGCCTGCTGCACCCCAACCCAGTCGGGCTGACGGTGTTCGGCTTGGTGATGGGCCTGTTCTACTTGCAGACTCGCTCCCTGACCTTGCCTGTCTTGGCTCATGCCTTGAACAATCTCTTGGCCTTAGCGCTGGGATCCCTAGGAGGGGGAAGGATGGAACCAGCTGATCCAGTCGGGGCTTTCCACCTCTACTTTGGCCTGTTCTGTCTGGGGATAGCTAGGTTCATTTTGGTTCCCTTCGTCCGCTTCCATTGGCCGGAGCGTGGGGCTTGCTTGCCCTATTTCCTGAACCGCTGAGTATTGACTTCCTCACACTTTCCCTCCTGTCTGACGGACTTGTCTGACAGAAGAGCGCTGCCGTGGGATCCCCATGGGAAGTAGCGGAGGTTTGATTGATAAGGAATGCAAAGAAAACGCCAAAAACTGTCACTCGATCTCGGGAAAAAGCTGTGTGGATGGGGATATCCTGAAATAGGCAGCAACAGATTCCAGTGCAAAGTTTAGCTGTGGCTCGCTGGCCGATGGGGTAGTCGTTGGGCCGGGGGTCAACCCAGAGGGTCAACATGGAAAGGCGGTCTTTTCTGCAAAAACTCCTCCTGGTTGCTGCCGGTCTTGGCCTGTCCCCTGGCTGGTTGAGGGGCCGGGCTGAGCGATATGGGCAAGCTTTGGCGGCTGGCTCCCGCAAGCTGGCTGTTCTCATCGGTATTAACCGCTACCTTGGTGAGGGATCCGCGCTACAAGGGTGTTTGACAGATGTGGAGTTGCAGCGGGAGCTACTCCTCTATCGCTTTGGTTTTGACCCGGCAGACATTCTCACCCTTACCGATGGGGCAGCCACGCCGGCTGGGATCCAATCGGCCTTTGCAGAGCACTTGGGGGGTCAAGGTCACACGGCTGAAACGGTAGTGGTGCAGTTTAGCGGCTATGGCCAGTGGCGGCTGGGATCCGCGCCCAACTGTTGGCAGCCGGTGCTGCTGTTGTCTGGCTCTGAGGGAGTGGCAGCAATGGAGCTAGACAGCTTTTTCCGGCTTTTGGAAGGCTTGGGCACTGCCCAGATCACCACCCTTCTGGACTGTGGCTTTACCTATGTCTCGCCGTCGGTGCGAGGCAACTTGCAACTGCGTTCCCGTCCCCCAGCCGCGATCTCGGACTCCTCGGAGCCGCAGCGGGTTTGGCCGTCTCCGCCCAAGGGCTTGCTGATTTCGGCCACCACCCCGCAAGACTTGGCAGCAGAAGCCGCTTGGCCAGGATTCTATGCTGGGGTACTCACCTATCTGCTGACGCAGTACCTGTGGGAAACCACGCCTGCCACTCGTCTGCTGGTGGCCTTTAACCAAGTGGTTAGCCGGCGGGAGCTGGGCCTCTTCGCCTGCCAACGCCCCACCTTGGAAGGCCAAGACACTGCCCGACGCATTCACCCCTATTTTCTTGCGCCCACGCAGGCAGGGGTGAGCGGGGTAGTCCAAGAAGTGAAGGGAAATCGGGCTCAGGTGTGGTTGGGCGGGATCCCGTCGGCGGCGCTGTGTGGTTTGCAGCCAGGTACTCTCTTGGCTCCCATTCCCGCCGATCCTTCGGCCTCTTCGCCGACGCCGCTGCTGGTGCGTTCTCGAAGTGGGCTGTTGGCTCAGGTTCAGGTGGCCAGTCCGGAAGGGCAGCTTCCCCCTGTGGGCACACCTTTGCGGGAGCAGCTGCGCGGCCTCTCCAGCACGCTCAAGCTTTTGGTTGGCCTAGAGGAGAACCTGGGCCGCATTGAAAAGGTGGATCTGACCAATGCCATTGCCGGCTACAGCTGGATGGAAACGGCCAACCCCCGCGAGCGACAGGTGGACTGTTTGTTGGGCCGCATCACCCCGGAAATGGCCGCTGCTTTTCGGTCGGACACCCTGCTCAAGCCTCTGGAAGTGAACAGCTACAGCCTGTTCTGGCCGGGGCGAGAATTGCTCCTGAATTCTTGTGGCCCGGCAGGAGAAGCCGCAGCAATGGCCGTCCAGCGGTTAGCTCCCCGTCTTGCCCATCTGCTGGCTGCCAAACGTTTGCGCACCACCCTCAATGCGGTTTCCTCTTCCTTGGCAGTGGTGGCGGAGTTGGCCGTCAAAGGTAAAGCTGCCAAAGCTCCCCCGTTGGCAGCACGCCTTGTCCAGTCTGTAGCCTCTGCTCCTGCTGAGGTGGGTATGCAACGGTTTATGCGGGGGGATCCCTTGCATCTCACCCTTCGCAACAACAGCGAGCAGGATCTCTACGGCTACCTGTTGCTGATCGATCCGACCGGACAACTGCACCTGCTTGCCCCCACGCCTCAGGACAACTTGGCCGCACCTCTTCGCCTGGAAGCCAAGGGCAGTTTAACTTTGCCACCCTTGCCGGAAGTCGATGGGGAGCTGCGCTCTGCTGTGAGCTCCGACCTGCTCACCTGTCATGCCCAAGGGCTGACGGAACTGCTGTTTGTGGCCAGCACTCGCCCCCTGTCGGCCAGCTTGGAAGCCCTCAAAGCCATGGCCCGCAGGCTGGGGGTAGCCCGTTCGCCGATGTTGCTCAATGGGCCGCTGGAATGGACGCAAACGCTCCTCGAGGAGTTGACTCAGCGTGCC
>NZ_JANSIG010000057.1:0-19484 GCF_047461975.1 Synechococcus sp. R55.3
TGGCGCAACTGGGGATCCCCCACTATTACCAAACGGTGGTGGGGGATAACGAGGCCCGCATTCACCACGCGCTGGAGGTGGCCTGTGGTCGTTCCAGCTTGATTCTGATCACCGGGGGTTTGGGGCCGACGCCGGACGATCTCACCCATGAGGCGCTGGCTTCCTTTTTTGGGGCGGAGATGGTGGAGCACCCCCAAGTGTGGGAAGAGATCCTGCAAAAGTACGGGCAGCGGGGCCTTGTGCCCTCGCCGAGCAATCGCAAGCAGGCTTTTCTGCCCCGGGGAGCGAGGGTGTTGCCCAACCCGCTTGGCAGCGCCTGTGGCCTCATCTGGCAGCCCCGGCCCGACCTGCACATTCTCACCTTCCCTGGGGTGCCGCGGGAGATGCAACACATGTGGCGGGAGACCGCCGTGCCTTATCTGCGCTCCATCGGCTGGGGAAAAGAGGTGTTCTACAGCCGGGTACTGCGCTATTGGGGCATTCCCGAATCGACGCTGGCCGAACGGCTGGGATCCCTGTTGGCGGGGGAAAACCCTACGGTGGCTCCCTACGCCAGCCAGGGGGAGGTACGCCTGCGGGTTACCGGACGTGCTCCCAGTCGTGAAGAGGCCCAAGCCTTGATCGCCCCGGTGGTGGAGCAGATTTTACAGATTTCTGGAGAAGACTACTTCGGCAGCGATGACGCCACCTTGGCCGGTGTGGTGGGGGAGCTGTTGCTGCAACGGGGTCAAACTCTGGCGGTGGCAGAATCCTGCACCGGCGGGCTGCTGGGGCAGTTGGTGACCGGGATCCCGGGCAGCTCCCGCTATTTTGTGGGGGGGATCGTGGCCTACGACAACCGCATCAAGGAGCAGCTTTTACAGGTGAATCCGGAAACCCTGCGACAGCACGGGGCCGTGAGCGAGGCGGTGGCCGCCCAAATGGCGCTGGGGGCCAAGCAAGTCCTGGGCTCCAACTGGGCCTTGAGCATCACCGGCATTGCCGGGCCAGAGGGAGGCACCGCCACCAAGCCAGTCGGTCTTGTGTATCTGGGTTTGGCGGATCCGCAAGGGAAGGTGGAAGTACACGAGTACCGGTTTGGCAGCCTGCGCGGCAGAGAGGGGGTGCGTTGGTGGAGCGCCCAGACGGCTCTGGATCGCTTGCGGCGGCGCTTGCTCTGCTACCCCCTTTAGGGGGGATCCAGTCTCTCGGGGTTGGATCCCTGAGTAAGCTGGGGGAGCAGATGGATCCAACCGATCTCCAGAAGCAGACCCTACCAGGCAAGGAGCAAGCCGATGATCCCCGATGCCGTCCAGGCGGGCAAGGAAGCCCTGCGGCAGGGCCGCCTGCAAGAGGCCATCCAACTTTTTGAAGGCTACCTGGCCCAATCCCGTCAGCAGGACAAAGCATTAGGGATCCCGGCAGACTCATCTGACGGCGAAGCCCTGGAAGCCCAAATGAACCTGGTGCGGGCCTACCACCAGTTGGGCCAGACAGAGAAGGCACGGTCCCTCTGCCTAGAGCTGCTGCAACACCCCAACCCCCAGGCGCAAGGCTGGGCCAAGAAGATCTTGCTTCGCCTGCCCACTGCAACAGAGTCCCTGGCTGCTCCGTCCGCCAAACCTGTCGAACCGCGTTCTGCTCCCCCAGAGGAGCCGTCTCCTGGAGCGGGATCCCTGTCCACCCGTCAACGGGCCGCCCAACTGGGTATGAAGATCCCCCTGCCGGAGCGGGCCGGCCCCCTGCATTGGGCCAAGTGGGGATCCCTGGGGGTGGGCATTGTCTTCCTTTGGTGGCTGAGCTTTGTGTTGGTAGGCAGCCATCTGGATTTTGGCCGGCTGAGTTTTCCGCGGCAGCTTTGGTTTTTGCAGGGGTTGCTGCCCTGGCTGCGCAATAGCCTGCGGTGGTTGGTGGCCGGCAGCCTGGCGGTCAACTTTGGAGTAGGCCTTCTCTTTTTTGCCCCCTGGCTGATGGATCAGCTCCACCAACGGCTGCACAAGTTGCGTTGGGCCAGGCTTGGCGAAATCGAACGCCACAGCCCCGAAACGGCGCGCCTGCTGCAGCGCATCTGTGCCCAAAACCAGCTAAAACAGCCCCGACTGGGGGTGATCCCGGATGCTGGGCCGCTGGCCTTTGTTTACGGCACTTTTTCTGATGGCTGCCGCATTGTGGTCACCCAAGCCCTGTTGCAGCAGCTTTCTGAGGATGAGATTGCCGCAGTCTACGCCCAGGCCCTGGGGCGAATTGTTAATGGAGATATCCTGGTCATGACCCTGCTGGGATCCCCGATTCAACTGGTTTACCTGGCCCTAGAGCAGGTGAGCCAACTGGGAAGCAAACGGCGGGATCTCATCGGGCATGTGGCCCCGCTGCTCTACCTCATCTACACGGTGCTTTCCTATCCCCTGTTTTTCCTCTCCCGCCTGGGCACCTACCATGCCGACCATTTTGCCGTACAGGCGACTGGCAACCCGAACGGGCTGATTGCTGCTCTGCTCAAATCGGCTGCTGGCCTGCAGGAGGCCCACAAAAACGACCGCCGACCTTCCTCGCTGTTGCACTGCACCCGCCTGTTCAGCTTTTTGGACTTCAAAACCATCGCCGCTGCCAGTGCTGCCGCCCGCCTCCAGGATCCCTCCCAAGCTGGCCAAGTCTTTCTTTGGGATCAAATCAACCCTTGGGCCCGCTGGATGCAGGTCAATTCCAGCCATCCGCTGCCGGGGCACCGCTTCAAGGTCTTGGCGGGATATGGAGAGCGGCTGCGCCTCCTGCCGGAGCTGAGCCTGGGATCCGGGTCCAAATTGGATGTGGCCCGCCTGCAAAGCCGGTTTTGGCTGGATCTGGCCATCTACGCAGCCGAAGTGGTCGGGATCCTCATTGGCTGGCTGGTGGGGCTGATCCTCTACCTGCTGCTGCAAAACCGTCTCGATCCCAAGGTGATCGCGGCAGCAGCGGTGGTGGGCTACGGGGTGGGCTTGTGGGCCAAAGCGGGGTTGATGTACGGGGGATCCCTGCCGGCAAGGCCGACGGATGTGCTCAGCTTGCTGGCGGATCCCGACGCGGATCCCCGCCGCGGACAATGGGTGGAGCTGGAGGGGGAGTTGGTGGGACTGGGCCCCTCCGGCTATCAACTGGGGGCAGAGCTGAAGCTGCAAGAGGCCACAGGGCTGATCCCGGTGCGCTTTACTTCCCCTTTGGGGCCGGTGGGCAATGTCTTTTCCGGCCTGAAGCGGATCCGCGCCCTGGTGGGCCGGCGCGTCAAAGTGGTGGGCTGGTTCCGCCGCGGCAATACTGCTTGGGTGGATCTGGCCTACGTCCAGGTGGGATCCAATAAGCTGCACAGCCGACCGCGCCTTTGGCTGGTTGTGTTCGGCTTGGGAGTCATCCTGCTGGGGATTTGGGGGGCGTTCTATTTCCCCAACTTGGCCTCTTACCTGCGGCGGTGGTGAGCCAGGCTCTCTTCCAGTTGGCTGAGAAAACTAGCGGCGAGAGGGCGTTAACTGTGCCTTGCGCAGGCGCACCGACTGGGGCGTGATCTCCACCAGCTCATCCTCGCCGATGTATTCCAAAGCCCGCTCCAGGGTCATCTCCACCGGCGCTTGCAAGTGCACCAGCTCCTCCCCGCCCGCAGCCCGGTGGTTGGTCAGTTGCTTGGTCTTGCAGACGTTCAGCTCCAAGTCTTGGGGACGGTTGTGCTCGCCCACGATCATGCCCTTGTAAACGCGGGTACCTGGCGTAATAAAGAATACACCTCGATCTTCCGCATTCTTGAGGGCATAGGTAGTGGCCACCCCTTCTTCAAAAGCGATCAGCACCCCGTTGCGGCGCATTTCCATCTCAGAGGTCAGGGGACGGTATTCCAAAAAGCTGTGGCTCATGATCCCCTCGCCGCGGGTGATGCGGATAAACTCCCCCCGAAAGCCGATCAGCCCTCGCGCCGGAATGACAAACTCCAGCTGAGCCCGCCCATCCGATCCCACCATCATGTTCTGCATTTCTCCCCGCCGTTGCCCCAGCCGCTCGATGCAGGCCCCCACCGTCGCTTCCGGCACATCCAGCACCAAACACTCATAGGGCTCATAGGGCTGGCCGTTGACCTCGCGGAAAATTACCTTCGGTTGCCCCACCTGAAACTCATAGCCTTCCCGCCGCATGGTTTCTAGCAGGATGCCCAGGTGCAGCTCGCCTCGCCCCGACACCAAAAAGCGATCCGGCGAGTCGGTTTCTTCCACCCACAGCGCCACGTTGGTTTCCAACTCCCGCATCAGGCGCTCCCGCAGTTGCCGCGAAGTTACAAAAGTACCCTCTTGCCCGGCGAAGGGGGAGTCGTTGACGCAGATCATCACCTGCAATGTGGGCTCGTCCACTTTGATGAGCGGCAAAGCCTGGGGATTCTCGGGAGAGGTGAGGGTATGGCCGATGTTGGCCTCGGCAAACCCCGCCACGGCGACAATGTGGCCGGCGGTGGCTTCCGTCAGCTCGATGCGCTGCAGCCCCTGAAAGCCGAACAGCTTGGTTACTTTGCCCTTGGCGATGGATCCATCCTCTTTCACCACTGCCAATGGATCCCCCAGACGGATGGTGCCGTTGTGGATCTTGCCGATCACAATCCGGCCCAGGTATTCCGAATACTCCAGCGTGGTGACCTGCAGTTGCAGGGGCTTGCCGGGATCCCCAATGGGAGGTGGGACATGCTTGAGAATGGCCTCGAAGAGAGGTCTCATATCCAGGGATCCGCTGTACCTCCCTTCCAGAAAGTCTTTGAGATGGGCTTCTTCCAGGGCAAAGCCGCGCAACCCAGAGGCAAATAGATAGGGGAAGTCGCACTGGTCTTCGTCTGCCCCCAGCTCCAAGAACAAATCCAGCACCTTGTCGACGGCTTTGTAGGGCTCGGCGCGAGGCCGATCAATCTTGTTGACCACCACAATTGGGCGCAGGCCCTTCTCCAAGGCTTTGCGCAGCACAAAGCGGGTTTGCGGCATCGGGCCTTCGTTGGCATCCACAATCAACAAGCAGCCCTCCACCATCCCCAGCACCCGCTCCACCTCGCCCCCGAAATCGGCGTGGCCAGGGGTGTCGACGATGTTGATCAAGGTTTCGCCGTAGCGGACGGCTGTGTTTTTGGCCAAGATGGTAATGCCCCGCTCCCGCTCCAGCGTGTTGGAGTCCATCACACAGGTGGGAATGTCTTCCCCCTCCCGAAAGATGCCCGCCTGGCGTAACAGGGCATCCACAAGGGTAGTTTTGCCGTGGTCGACGTGGGCGATGATGGCAACGTTGCGGATGGGGAGTGACATATTAACCATTGACCAGCAGGATGTCGCCCTACAAGCAGGAGTGCCTTAGGGATTTCTTTACAACTCTAACGCAAAGGAGCGTTACGTTGCTAAACACTCCTGGCTTTGGGCTTAGCCCCAGCACTCCCAAAGGGTTATCCCGACTGCCTCAATATCCAGAGGGATCCCCTACATATCGGCACCGCGCAGATAGAGCAGCAGGATGACCGCCGGGCCTGCCAAGACAATCAAGGCCAGCAGGGCCAACTGCACAAAAACTTCGTATTGTCCGAACATAATCCCAGATCCTGTGGCTTACGCTTTGTATCCTAAGGGGTGCCCTCCACCCCAGATGGGAGAGCTGTTACAATTCTTCAAGTCATGCGCTCTTCGCCAAGGGATCCCTAGCGCTCCTGCTGGGCTTGAAACACCACCGGATCCAGGTTGAACAGTTCCTGCAAGATCCGCATAGCTGCCCGCCGCGCCTCAATATCCCGTTTGGCCCGCAGTTGCACCATCGGGTCGTGCAGGATCTTGTTGACGATGCCGCGGGTCAAGGCGTCGATCACCTCCAGGTGCTTCTCGGCAAAGTCCTTGCCCAGGCGGGAGAGAGCTTTTTCCATCTCCTGCTCGCGGATGGACTCCACCTTGTGGCGCAGGCTGGAAATGGTGGGCACCGTCTCCAGAGAACGCCACCACTCCATGAATTGATCCACCTCTTCTTCCACCAGGGCTTCGGCAGCCAGAGCCAGCTTTTGCCGTTGGGCGCGGTTTTCTTCCACGACGCGGGAGAGGTGATCCACATTGAACACCTGTACCCCCTTCAGCTTTTCCACGTCGGGATCGATGTTGCGGGGCACAGAGATATCCACCAACAACAGCGGCTGATCTGGCTGCAGCACCCCTGCCAGTTGCTGGTAGGTGAGGATCGGCTGGGTGGCACCGGTGCTGGTGAAGACCAAGTTGGACTCGGCCACACTGTTCAGCAGCGACTCCCAAGGCAGCACCTGGATCGGCTGCTCAAATTGCTTGGCCAGGGCTTCGGCCCGCTCCAGAGAGCGGTTGACCACCGTGATATCGACTGCCCCTTTGGCCAACAGGTGCTGCACCAACAGACGGGCCATTCTCCCCGCCCCCACCACGGTAACTTTGCCCTGAGAGAGGGATCCCTGCTCTTGCAGAGCCAACTCCACCGCTGCCGAGCTGATGGACATGGCGCCGGTGCCGATCTCCGTTTCGGTACGGACGCGCTTGCCGGCGGTAATGGCTGCCTTAAAAAGGCGATTGAGGATGCGATCCATACCGTTGCAGGCTTGGCCCAGCTGCTGGGCTTTTTTTACCTGCGAGAGGATCTGCCCTTCTCCCAGCACCAAGCTATCTAGCCCGGCAGCCACCCGCATCAGGTGGGTTACCGCATCCTGGTAAAGAAGGGTAAACAGGTGCGGACGCAGTTGGGGCAAGGGGATCCCTTTCAGCTCAGCCAAGAACTGCATCGTCTGCCGGACACCACTCTCCATTTCTGAGGTGACGATGTAGACCTCCAGCCGGTTACAGGTGCTGAGGATCGCAGCCTCCTCAATGTGGGGGTGGGCGCGAAGCTGCTGGATCGTCTCTCCCACCTCCGCCTCCGCGATGCTGAGGCGCTCCCGAATCTCCACAGGAGCTGTGCGATGGCTAAGACCGACAACCGCGATAAACATGCCTCTCCGTCGTCTGTACAGCAACAGCAAAAGTTATTAAAAACAAAAACTCTGAACAAAAGCAAATATTGTTTCAGAAAGAAGGCAAAAGCTGTAACCGATATGGGGGATCCCTTGAGTCGGTTCCAGCAAGCTTAGGTAACTTTTCTCAGCCTACCTAAACCCTAAGACCAGTATCGAACCGGTTTTGCCGGATTTTGCTGAAGAGTTATTACGTTTTCACGGGTTGGGGCTTGATAGATTTCGTAACTTTCCCAAAAAGGCAAGGGCGACCTTCACCAGGGGAAAGCCGCCCCGATCTGCGAGGATGTTAGATAGGGATCCCTCAGCGCAGTTGCAAGCCGCGGGGCTGTTGGCCGTCTTTCATGTGGATGGTGTCCACAAAGCGCACCGTGCGGGATTGGCTGGAGATCACCAAGGTCTCGGTGCGGGCCCCGCCCCCGAAGAAGCGCACCCCGCGCATCAAGTCACCATCGGTGATCCCGGTGGCAGCAAAGAGGACTTCCTTGCCACTGGCCAGCTCTTCACACTCCCACACCTTGTCGGGATCCTCGATGCCTTTTTCTTTGAGTTCCCGTCGCGTTTCCTCCACGGGTGGCAAGTAGGTGCCTGCCTGAACCACCTCGGGATCGTAGATCAGCCGACCCTGGAAGTGGGCGCCCAAGCACCGCAGAGCGGCTGCCGAGATCACCCCCTCAGGAGCAGCCCCGATCCCCATCAGGGCATGAATGCCGGTGCCATTGAAGCCTGCCGAGAGAGCCGCCGAGATGTCGCCATCGGTAATCAGCTTCACCCGCGCCCCCGCCTCTCGAATTTGGCGAATCAGATCGAGGTGGCGCTTGCGATCCATGACCACCACCGTCAGATCGGAGATCTCCCGATCCAGGCTTTCGGCGATGATCTTCAGGTTTTTCTCGGGGGGATAGTCGATGTGCACCTTGCCCTTGGCCTGGGGCGGAGCCGCCAGCTTTTGCATGTAGATGTCCGGGGCGTGGAGAAGGCCGCCTTTCTCGGAGATGGCCAGCACCGCCATAGAGCCGTTTTGGCCTTTGGCCACTAGGTTGGTGCCCTCGCAGGGATCCACAGCAATATCGATCTCCACCAGCTCTTCCACGCGGCAGAACTGCTCAGCATCCGGGCGGGTACAGATGCCCACCTCTTCGCCGATGTAGAGCATGGGGGCCTCATCGCGGGTTCCTTCCCCGATGACGATGCGACCGCGCATAGGGATCTGGTTGAGTTTTTCCCGCATGGCCTCTACAGCCACCTGGTCGGCGGTCTTGTTGTCCCCTTTGCCCATCCAGCGGGCGGCGGCAATGGCAGCCTGCTCCACGACTTCGATGATCTCTAGCCCCAACTTGTTGTCCACGGTGTGCCCCCTTGCTGATCTCGGAATGGTGAAGGCCAACTTAAGGATATCTTCAGACTCTTCCCCTCAGTTTACCAGGGCAGGCTTCTCCTCGGGATCCCATTCTCTCAACCCCAATAAGCTGAGAGAACAAATCTCCCAAAGCCAGTCAGGAAGAGCGATCCCCGTCTTGGCGGCTTACTATTGCCGCTTGGGGATCAGGGATGGTAGCCTATTTTAAGGGCAATAAGTTTTTCTTAACACCATTAAAAAAACGCAATGAAAAGATACGCTTTTGTCAACCGTTCCGGACAGGTTCAGGTGATCCGCACGATCCCCGGCCACTGGGAGCGCACCCTCTTTCCCGGCCAGCAGGCGATCTTTGAGGCGGAGCCGGACGACTATCTGGAAGTTTACAGTTGCTGCTGCTCCACCGCCATCCTGGAAGAGCGCCGCCTCTGTCGCTATCTGGTGGATTCTTCCTCGCCTGAGGTTGACCTCTACCTGTGGTCATCTTCGCAACGGGGAACTCTGGCGGATGCGTTGAATGGTTGACAGGCTCCACCGGCTTGCTTCCACGCGGCAGTAGAAGGTGTCTTGGCAAGAGGACTCGGCTTGCCCAAGATAACTAGGTTGGGGATCGCTTCTCCTGAGGCCGATCCCCGAGTTTTTCAGAGGGCGGACGCGGCTCTGGAGAAGGGGCATCGGGGGGACGGGTCAGGCAACTGCCCCGCGCAGCGTCGCGAAAGGTATCGATGCGCTCCACACAATTTTGATGGCCGCAATAGGGGCAATACAGGCGATCCCCAGGTTGGGGCTCCACATCGGCCTGGCTCCACCACCGCCGACAGCGGTCACAACAAAAGTGATAGAGGAACTCCAGCGCCACTCTCATGACAACAGGATCCCTTGCAGAGCCGAACCGATCAGCATGGAAAAATGGGGATTATCCGGATCCCAGCAGTTGGGATCCCTCCCTAGCCCTCGGATTAAGACAAACTCATTATGAGTATGGTATGTTAGGTTTAGTTTACGTTTGCACTTTACCGCAAGGAGCGTGGATTGATGTCTCAGGAAGGATGTCTGCGGGTTGGCCAAGCTGCTCCCGATTTTTCCGCCACCGCCGTCTATGACATGGAATTCAAGACGGTGAAGCTCTCCGACTACAGGGGTAAGAAGTATGTGGTGTTGTTTTTCTACCCCTTGGACTTCACCTTTGTCTGCCCAACGGAGATCACGGCCTTCAGCGACCGCTATGACGACTTTGCCAAGCTGGATACCGAGATCCTGGGTGTTTCAGTGGATAGCGAATACTCTCACCTGGCCTGGATCCAGACCGACCGCAAGGCTGGAGGGGTGGGTGAGCTGAGGTATCCTCTGGTCTCTGACCTGAAAAAGGAGATCAGCGCTGCCTACAATGTTCTGGATCCGGAAGCGGGTGTGGCGCTGCGCGGCCTGTTCATCATCGACAAAGAAGGGATCATCCAGCACGCCACCATTAACAACCTGGCCTTTGGCCGTAGTGTGGATGAAACCTTGCGCACCCTGCAAGCCATCCAATACGTGCAATCTCACCCCGACGAAGTTTGCCCGGCCAACTGGCAGCCCGGCCAGAAAACCATGAATCCCGACCCGGTGAAATCCAAGGAGTTCTTCGCGGCGATTGCCAAGTAGGTTGGCCCCTGGGATCCCTGGCTACATATAGGAGATCCCCAGCGCTTCCGGGCGTAGCTTCAGCTCAAGGTGGGCTGGAGCTTTTTTGTCGAAAACAGGCAAGCAAAAGATCCCCCGACCTTGCTAGGGGATCCTGAAACCCAGTAGGGAGCGAAGCTGTGGGGAGTTCAATCCCAGGGTTTCCCGCCGGTGAACTTGTAGGTAATCGGCTCTTTGTTTTTGCCGATGTTGCGATCCACTTTGCCGATGGGCTCGCGGCCTTCGTTGACCTTCTCGGGAAAGACGCCGTCTTTGGGATGCACCAACACAGGCTCCCCCCCCGCGGGAATGCGGAAGATCTGGTAGTCGTTGATCTTGTAGTCGGATCTCAACTGGGCACCCAGCGCCAAACACTGCTCTTTGCGGGCAAAGGTGAGAAAGTTTTTGCCTTCCACCATTTCGGCAGCGCCGCCGGTGGGCATTTCAAACACCTGCCCCGGCTTGCCCGTCCAGGTGATGACGTATTTTTCTTCGGTTTCGGCTGAGCTCAACAGCCCCCCGGTGGATCCCCCAAATAGAGGCAGCTTTGCTCCCTGACGAGGATCGCCTTCCATCACAGCCATAGTCTACCTTTCTCAACTCGTTGTGGTTTGCGGTGGTTTGCCTTGTCCAAACCGCGGTTTGCGGCGCGAAGCACTTTGAATCTACCACTGACTCGATTTTTGGCCCCAGTTCCGCCTGGGAACTGTAATCTTTCGTAGCAGACTGGCTGGCCCTCAGACGGATCCCTGGGCGCCCTGTAGGCCACCATAGAGACAAGCCGGAGACTTACGGCTCTCTGGAAAAGGAATAGCGCCCATGGCTCAGTGGTCACTCCATCCCAGCTCGCAATCCAATGCCAGGGTCATTCTCATTCCCACCGCCTTTGGCCACGACACTCAGGCTCCAATGGCCATTCTCAACGCCGGTTCAGAGCTGTGTGCCTTCGAGCCGAGGCTGGGGATCGATGTGGATAGGCTGGCGGTGGCGCAGTTGCCGGGGCTGGTGGATGAGCCTCCCTACGGCATGTGTGAGGCGGCGGTGACTCAAGCTTGGAGACGACAACAATGGCCGGTGCTGTTGCCTTCGGTCTTGGCCGCCAGTTGGGGGGCCATTCGTGCCCTTTGGAAACACCACCCAACCCTGAGCGTGGTGCATTGCAGCGCCCATGCCAATCTGATGCCGCCGCCGGAGATGAGCCAGCCGGATCAAGATACGAGCTATGGCAGTGCTGCCTGGGTGGAGTTGCTCTACCAGCACATGCTGCCGGTGATCCATGTGGGATTGCGCAGCGGCAGTGCGCGGGCCTACGCATGGCTGAAAGCCCACCACAGCCCAATATTCTGGGCCCAAGATGGCTGGGATCCCCAGCAGGTGGTGGCCTCTTTGCCGGATCAACCGGTGTTTTTGGTGGTGGACTGCAGTGTGTTGGATCCTTCCTTGGCGCCCGCCGTGCATCACCCAGAGCCAGGGGGGGTGAGTTGGTTGCAACTGTTGCAGACCTGTGAGGCCATCTTTGCCGCTCGTCCTGTGGTTGGCCTTTCGCTGGGAGGGGTGGCGGTGGGATCCGCAACACGGCAAACTGCTCGCGTGGTGGCCCGCCTGCTCAATTGGTTGCTGGCCTGCTATGCCCTCCACTCCCTGAAGGTGACCGCTCAACCGCAACCTGCCCAGACGGTTTAAGCTGCTCAAAGATGAATGCCTGAATATCTGGGAATGGTTGCATGAACCTCTATCGCCGAGTGATCTTCCCGCAACTGTTGGATCTGGCCCTCTCGGGGGAACGGATAGAGCGCTATCGGCGGCAGCTTCTGGCCCATGTGCAGGGATCCGTTCTGGAGATTGGTTTTGGCACCGGCCTCAACCTACCCTGCTACCCAGAGCACATTCGCAAGATCACAGGGGTAGATCCCAATCCCGGCATGGGATCCCTGGCTCGTCGGCGCATTGCCTCTTCTCCCATCGCCGTTGATTGGCAAGTGGCGGATGCCCAGGAACTGCCTTTTCCAAGCCAGAGTTTTGATAGCGTGGTTAGCACCTGGACATTGTGCAGCATTCCCAATGTGGCCAAGGCTTTAGGGGAAATCCGGCGGGTGTTGCGAGCGGGGGGCAAGCTGTTTTTTCTCGAACACGGCCTCAGCGAGGATCCCCAGGTGCAAAGATGGCAAAATCGTCTCAACCCCCTCCAAAAAGTGATTGCAGATGGCTGCAACCTCAACCGAGATATGGCCCGGTTGATCCGAGAAGCGGGGTTTCGGTTTGAGCAACTGGAGCGGTTTTATATGGCCGACCAGCCCAAGTTTATCGGCTACACCTATCAAGGCATAGCGCTTCCCGCCGCGGAAGGAAACTTCCAGTTCTAGAAGACTTGAGCAGCCACCAATTTTCCAACAGCTCTCTACCTGTTCGCCTTTCTAATCACACAGGCTAATCACACAGTTGCAGACGGGATTGCGGCTGCCGCATGGCCGGGTCGATCTCGTAGGTCAGCTCAAAGTTGATCACCCGCCAGCGCTGAGGGGATCCACCCCTATCCTCTGGGATTTGGGAGCTGAAGCTGACGGGCAAGCCATAGAGGCGAGGTGGGCCAGGACGACGGTGGGATCCCTGCTCCAGATAAGGGGTGAGCAGCTGGCGGTAGCGCTCGGCCACGATCACCTGAGTGGCTCGCATTCCTTGCATGCGCAGCCGATCCAATTCTTCATGAATCTCAAAACGGATCCCATCGGCGTGGGTGTGCTGACGAAACCAGCGACCTTCCCAAAAGCGCCAGCGCCGTCCGGATTGCAGGTGTACCAGCTCCTCTTGTTCAGCATCCGCCTCAAATGCACCATGGCGAGGGCAGAGGTAGGTATCGGTTAGGGTGAGGGCCGCAATCGTTTGCCGACAGTGGGGGCACTGAATGCTGGGGCCGAAGATCGGGTAGGAAAAGGCAACAGTCATAGGAAACCCCACAAAACGCGGCTGGATATCTGGGCAAATCCGCAGTTGTCCACATTATAGATGTTGCCTTTTGGGGATCCCCATGACAAAACCGGAGGAGATCTTCTAAATTAGGAGGTAGGGGGGATGCGCTCGAAGTCTGTACTGATTCTGGGCGAGCCTCAAGGAGCTCCGCGATAGCAACGGGGAGTGGGTGGTACCCACTTCTTTGCTTTTTGAGGGGGCTTACTGTCCCCTTTGCCAGCTCCGGCTCAAAGGGGTTTGGATCTGGCGGCAACACCCGGTTGGTGACAAGTTGGTTATGGTTCACCCTCTTATTCCACAGTTGGAGAGCTTGGCCCGTCCCTTGGCCGCTCAACTGGGATACCAGTTGGTGCAGATGGTTTTCCACACCAACCAGCATCCGCCAGTTCTGCGGGTGGATATCCGCCCACTGGATCCCGACCGAGAAACCAGCCATGCCGATTGCGAAGCCATGAGCCAAGCCTTAGAAGTCGAGCTGGATCGGGTGGATCTGATCCCCGGCCAGTATGTGTTGGAGGTGTCCAGCCCTGGCATCAGCAACCTTCTCACCAGCGATCGCGACTTTGTGGTTTTCAAGGGATTCGCGGTGGAGGTGACCTTGGATCCACCCTACAAGGGCAAAGCCGTTTGGTCAGGACACCTGCTGGGTCGGGATGAGGAGAGGGTTGCCTTATCCCTCAAGGGGCGGCGAGTTCAGTTGCCCCGCGCTTCGGTGCAGCGGGTTGCCCTCTCATCGGAAACTGACTAGGAGACCGGAGATAGAGAGAGCGTTTGACCGCAGGTGGTGCGGCCCTCCCTTCGCATCAGAGATGCGGGTTCAGTTCCCGCTGTGGAGCAATAGCAACAGCAAGTTTCACGAAGTTTGTGCAGGAGGACAGTGGTTATGGCGATGGTGCCTCTGCCGGGTTTGGCGGAAATGGTGGAGATGATCTCGCGGGAGCGCAACTTGCCCCGCCATGTGGTCACCGATGCTCTGCGAGAGGCGCTGCTCAAGGGCTACGAACGCTACCGCAAAACCATCCAGCGAGATGTGGTCTTTGCAGAAGACCACTTCCGCAATTTCGATGTGGAGTTGGATGTGGAGGCAGGAGGCTTTCGCGTTTTGGCCACCAAAGCCATCGTTGAGCAGGTGCAAAACCCCGACCATGAGATCTCTCTGTACGATGTGCAGCAGGATTACCCAGAAGCCGAAGTAGGCTGGGAAGTCACAGATGATGTCACCCCACAACAGGCGGAATTTGGCCGCATGGCGGCCATCCAAACCAAGCAGGTGCTGGCGCAAAAGTTACGGGATCAGCAGCGCCGTCTGATTCAGGAAGAGTTCCGCGATCTGGAAAAAACCGTACTGCAGGCACGGGTGCTGCGCACCGAGCGGCAGACGGTGATCATGTCGGTATCCAGCGGTTTCGGACAACCTGAGGTGGAAGCAGAACTGCCCAAGAAGGAACAGCTGGCCAGCGATCGCTACACTCCCAACGCGGTGATGAAGGTCTATCTCAAGAAAGTCTATGAGGGATCCCGGCGGGGGCCACAGCTTTTGGTTTCCCGGGCCGATGCTGGCTTGGTGGTGAACCTGTTTGCCAACGAGGTGCCAGAAATTGAAGAGGATATCGTGCGGATTGTGGCAGTGGCGCGGGAGGCCAACCCCCCTTCCCGAAATGTGGGGCCACGTACCAAGATTGCGGTCGATACGGTGGAGCGGGACGTGGATCCAGTGGGGGCCTGTATTGGCGCGAGGGGATCCCGGATTCAGGCGGTGGTAGCAGAGCTGCGCAACGAGAAAATCGATGTCATCCGCTGGTCGCCGGATCCTGCCACCTACATTGCCAACGCCCTCAGCCCGGCCAAGGTGGTGGAGGTGCGGCTAGTGGATCCGGAAATCCAGCAAGCTCATGTGTTGGTCAACAGCGACCAGCTCAGTTTGGCCATTGGCAAAGAGGGGCAAAATGTGCGCCTGGCAGCCCGCCTCACCGGTTGGAAAATCGACATCAAGGAAGTGGAGAGCTACCGCGCAGCGCTGGAGGAAGCCCAAGCCCAAGGGCTGCCCTATCCCTTCATCACTCCGGCGGCACTGGAGCGCTTCCAGCGGCGGGCAGAGCGGGCTGCTTTGGGCCTAGAGGATGAGGAATACGAAGAAAAGCGCCGCCTGGAGGAAGAGGAGCTGGCGGGGGACGATAGGCTGGAGGAAGACTGGGCTGACGAGGACGAGGACTTCGACTACGACGCCGAGTTCGACATTGCCCAGCCGAAGGGGTAATGATATACGCTCTACCCTCACTTTGCCCGTACACTTTGCTCGTAGAGGGCGGCTTCTGCCGGAAGTCTGGGCTTTGGAATGAGTTTTGCTGCAGGGGATCGCGGTTGCACCGAGACCGCAATGGCGCATGTGGGGTTTTCCTGCCTGCTTGGGCAGAACTGCCCTGTTCCGGCAATCTGCATTGGTGAAAGATGCTAGCTTTTGTTAGCATGCAGGAGCCAAAAAAGTTCGGCAGGCAAATCAAAACTCTTCCGAGCCAGAACCCAAACCTCAATCCAACACAGCGGGATCCCTTGGCTAGTTCAGAGTTTGCCCTGGAGCAGTTGCTCTTTGCCCCGGCCACGCCTGACCCCGACGCAGTGCGGGTAATCTACGCCTTCCCCAACACCTACGCAGTGGGGATCACCAGCCTGGGCTATCAAGTCATCTGGAGTCTGCTGGCCAGCCGCCGAGATGTGGCCGTCTCCCGCCTCTTTACGGATCTGGCTGAACCCCTGCCCCGGGAGCCGGAGCTGTTCGGCTTTTCCCTATCCTGGGAGCTGGATTATGTCCATATCCTGGCTCTGCTGGAACGGCACGGGATCCCTCCCAGATCTGAGGAGCGGGAAGAAGCCCACCCCTTGGTCTTTGGCGGCGGCCCGGTACTGACAGCCAACCCTGAGCCCTTTGCCGAGTTTTTTGACCTGATCTTGCTGGGGGATGGGGAAGGTCTTCTGGAGAAGATGATTGAGATCTATCGGCAGGTGCGCCAGGGATCCCGGGCTGAGAAATTGCAGGCGCTAGCGCAGGTGCCAGGGATCTATGTGCCCGGCTTGTATGAACCCCAATACCGGGAGCCCGACGGCCCGGTGGAGAAGGTGCTCCCCAAAGTGGCCGGGATCCCTAGCTCCATTCGCAAACACACCTTCCGCGGCAACACCCTCTCGGTTTCCACAGTAGTCACCCCCAAAGCGGCTTGGGAGAGCATCTACATGGTGGAGGTGGTGCGCAGTTGCCCGGAGATGTGTCGGTTTTGCCTGGCCAGCTACCTAACGTTGCCCTTCCGGGTGGCGGATGTGGAGGGGCATTTGATCCCGGCGGTGGAGCGGGGGCTGCAGGTTACCCAGCGGATTGGGTTGCTGGGGGCTTCGGTAACCCAACACCCGCAATTCGAGCAGTTGCTGGAGCACTTGGCCCAGGATCGCTTCGAGCAGGTGCGTCTCAGTTTGGCCTCGGTGCGCACGGCTACCGTAACTCCACGTCTTGCGCAGGTGCTCTCCTGCCGGGGCAGCCAGTCCATTACGGTGGCCATCGAAAGTGGCTCAGAACAACTGCGCCAGATCATCAACAAGAAGTTAAGCAACCCGGAAATCTTGGCAGCAGCAGCCCACGCCCAGGCTGGAGGTCTGAAGGGCATTAAGTTCTACGGCATGGTGGGGATCCCGGCGGAAACCCAGGCGGATTTGGAGGCCACAGTGGATCTTTTCCAAGAGCTCAAAAAAGCGGCTCCCGGCCTGCGCCTGACGCTGGGTTGCAGCACCTTTGTGCCCAAAGCCCACACCCCTTTTCAGTGGCACGGGGTGGATCCCAAAGCCGAGAAAAAACTGCAGTTTTTCCAGAAACATCTGCGTCCCCTGGGGGTGGAGTTGCGCCCGGAAAGCTATAGCTGGTCGGTGATCCAAGCCCTCATCTCGCGAGGGGATCGGCGGGTGGGAAAGGTCTTGCAGTTGGCGCGGGACTTTGGCGAATCTTTGGGGAGCTACCGGCGGGCTTTCAAAGAGCTTAAAGGGCAACTGCCGCCCCTAGACTACTACGTGCACAGCCACTGGGATCCAGCGGATCCCTTGCCTTGGCAACACATCGAAGGGCCCCTCACCCTGGAGCGACTGTTGCAACATCGCCAGGAAGCTCTTTCTGTTCGTATCTCTTGAAAATACCTATTTGGGTTGTTTGCAAGCTGCGATGCTGCTGGCAATAATCGCCTCGGTTTCGGCCAAGCCTTTCCAGCCCAAGATCTGGGTTTCTTTCTTTTCCAGGCGCTTGTAGGTGGCGAAAAACTCCGCGATCTCATCCAGGCGGTGCTGGGCGATGTCTTCCAGCTTGGTCACCGAAGCATAGCGGGGATCCTTAGCAGGCACACACAGCAGCTTCTCATCGGGATCCCCGCCATCGATCATCTGCAACATGCCCAAGGGTCGCACCGTGACCACACACCCTGGGAAAGTGGGCTGATCCATGATCACCAAGCCATCCAAGGGATCCCCATCCCCGGCCAGCGTATTGGGCACAAAGCCGTAGTCGTAAGGGTACTGCACCGAGGAATAGAGCACCCGATCCAGCGCCATCGCTGCCATGTCTTTGTCGAACTCATACTTGTTTTTGCTGCCGCCGGGAATCTCAATCAAGATGTTGAGCAGGCCGGGCTTGGGTTGGGCAGGGATCCGCGACAGGTCGATCACAGCAAGCACCCTCGGATTGGGAATAGACAGCCAGAGGGTATTCTGACATACTCCTTGCCCCAAAGGACAGAGACTCTTGACACTTCGCCGGGAACAGTTCACGTCGGCGGGACGGAATCCTCAGCCAGCTTCCATTCTCTCCACCCACGTCTGGCTCAACGCTGGGAGACGCCCCATCCTCGGCAAGAGACTTGGTTTTTGTCTCCTCCTTTCGCTCAGCATGCTCAGAGCTGTCTTGGAAGGAGAGGATTCCAGATCCGGTTTTTTTGATCGACTTTGATCAGCTTGGACATACTCCCCGGGCAAGATTCGAACTTGCGACCAATCGGTTAACAGCCGACCGCTCTACCGCTGAGCTACCGAGGATCAAGCGTTTCTCATCATAGGGGAAGAAAGGACTGCTAGGCAACTGCCGGCGGGGGGTTCTTGTTGGGCCTTGGGATCCCTGTTCAGTGGAGCGGGCTTGATTTTGCTCAATTGCTCGCCTTTCTCAGGTCTATCTGACGGATCCAGGGGACAAACCCTGAAAACGCCCTCGTCAACCGAACGGAAGCCATTACAATGGTTACGGACATTTGCCAGCGCCCCTCATGGACTTCGGAGTCGGATTTCTCTCCAACAACGTCATGCTGCCGATCCTGGATTTTTTCTATGGGATCGTGCCCAGCTATGGACTGGCCATTATCTTCCTGACGTTGGTGATCCGCTTTGCCCTCTACCCGCTCAATGTGGGATCCATCCGCAACATGCGGCGCATGAAGGTGATCAGCCCGGTGATGCAGCGGCGGATGCGAGAACTCCAGGAGAAATACCGAGACGACCCGCAGAAGCTTCGGGAAGCCCAGGCCAAGCTTTACAGCGAGCTGGGGGCCAATCCCTTGGGGGGCTGCCTGCCACTGCTCATTCAAATGCCAGTGCTGTTTGCCCTGTTTGCCACCCTGCGGGGCTCCCCCTTTGCAGCGGTGACCTACGATGTCAACTTGCAGATCCTGCCGGCGGAAATGGCGGCTGAGGTGGTGCCCGCCCCCTACGTCAGCCCCAGCAAGAACATTTTTGTCACCGACTCTCTTCACAAGCCGGTGGTGCTGGTGGAACCCAAAGGCACCAAAGTTGCCGTTGGGGAGGAGGTGCAATTTCTGCTTCAAGGGCCGGGGGGCAAGCCTTTTGAGCAATTGGTGGCCGAAGCGGGTGGGGATCCCAGTCTGTTACAGCCCACCTGGAAGATCACCAAAGGGGAAGATCGTGCCCAGATCAAGCCGGATGGCACCTTGCTGGCTCTGCAGCCGGGGGATGTGACCGTGCAGGTGTCCATTCCCGGTTTGGCCTCTGACACCGGCTTTCTGTTCATCGACAAGTTGGGCCGTGTGGGGGCCTTCGACGAAGATGGCACCATCCACTGGGATATCATCGCCATGATCGTCATCTTTGGGGTGTCCATTTACCTGAACCAGTACCTAACCAATGCCGGACAGGATACCGGCAAAGAGGATCCCAGCCAAAGTTCCATGGCTCGGATCACCCCTGTGCTGTTCTCGGCGATGTTCCTGTTCTTCCCTCTGCCGGCAGGGGTTTTGCTCTACATCCTTGTCTCTAATATCTTCCAAACGGTGCAGACTTTCCTGCTCTCGCGGGAGCCGTTGCCGGAGAACTTACAGCAGTTGGTGGAAGAGGAGCGCCGTCGGGCCGCCCAGGCGATCACTGTGGAGGCCAAGGAAGTGGAAAAATCGACCAAGCCCAGAGCAGCCAAGGAGGGACGGGAATCCTTGCCCTTTGAGCCCTAGGGGATCCTCGCTGTTGGGGTGGACTTGTGGTGGAGTGTTGATACCT
>NZ_JANSIG010000058.1:0-19303 GCF_047461975.1 Synechococcus sp. R55.3
CGGCAGTGATCTCGGCGGCACCGCGGCCGCGATCGGCCGGAGCGGCGACGGTGGACTCGACGGCATGATCGATCAGGACCCGCTCGGGCTCGACCGGGTCTACGTGCAAGCGAAGCGCTCCGCCGCCGACAATCCCGTGGGCTCGCCGGCGATCCTCCAGTTCTCCGGGGCACTCGCCCAGCGCGGCGCCGCGCGCGGTGTGTTCATCACGACCTCGCGGTTGAACGACGATGCCCCCCCAACCGCCCCCCCCCTCACTGCGACGCTCACCCGCACTCGCATAGCACCGACCAGGCCTACCCCGAGGCCAACACCCAGCCCGACTCCCACTCCCACCCCCAGTCCGACTCCAACGCCAGAGGCGACGCCCACGCTTGCACCTCGTCGCCAGCCGCGCTTTCAACTGGGCCGCCCCCGTCCGACACCAGAGGGGATCCCGGCTGTTCCAACGCCACCGCCCGTGGTGGCCACTCCTGAACCTGAGCTTACGCCTGAGCCCAGCCCAGAGCCCTCTCCGCAAGCTGTGCCCACTTCAACTCCCCAGCCTGTGGCTACGCCTTTGCCGCGCGTGACCCCCATTCCCTTCCAGGAGCGGCGGGTGCGACAGCAGGGGTTGCGGCTTTTCCCGCCGGGACTCCACAGTCCAACCTTGCCAGGTGAGCGATAGCGGGACAGAATCCTTGGTTGACAGAATGCCCTTCGCACAGCGGGCCGTGGGCCTCACTGTTTCCCCGATGCCGCTCTGCCTGGGTGCGCAGTTGCCAGTTGTCGCGTTCTCACACCGGTCAAGCGCGAGGAGCGTGGAGCGACGGGAAAGAATCCCCCGGCTCTAGCCGTGGGGAGAACGTCGATTCCTGCCCAATGGAAGGGCCGGTCGTGTGGCTAAGCTGATGGGGTTGAGCCAAGTCAGGAGCATTGCTCCCTTAACCATCTCGCACCGATTGCGGCGGCGGGATGGGATCCTGGGTGGAGCTCTGGATCCCATTCTCTCCACTTTCCAACCTGAGCAAGGGCCGCAATCGGGATCCCTGCCAGGGATCCAGGACATCCCGAATTAGCACCTCCTGAATCCACACCTGCAGGATTGCCGCCAAAGGCACGGCCAGGAACAGGCCCAGCACCCCAAAGAAAAAGGCTGAAGTAACTTGAGCTACTAGGGTTAGGGCGGGCAGGAGCGACACCTGTCGGGACATAACGATGGGGGTGAAGACGCTGCTTTCCAACTGCTGGATCAGGATATACAGCCCCAGCACTGCCAAGGACTTCCAAGGGGCATCCGTGAGGGCTACCAGCATGGGGGCTACCACGCTTAAGGTGGGGCCGATATTGGGGATGAAGTTGAACAATCCCGCCAGCACCGCATTGGCCAAGATCAGGGGCACCCCCAAAATCCACAGCCCGATCCCACTCAGCAGCATCACCAAGGTGCTGGTAAACAGGATCCCCATCAGCCAGCCCCGCAGCGCCAGCTCACAGCGCTTGAGGATGTAGCGAATGCGGGGACGGTAAAAGGCCGGGAAAACCGAGACAAAAGCGCGACTGTAGGCTTGGGGATCCGCCAACAACAAAATGGTGAGGATGATTACAAACAATAGGTTGAGCAGGGTGCCGAAAAAGGCAGTGAAGGACTCGGAGAAAAAGTCGCGCACCTGTCGCACCAACTCGGTGGCCTGGGGCACCAAGCTATTGGCCAATTCCCGCAGCGTCGGCAGCTCAATATCCGTCGGCAAAGAGAGGATCAAGCTCTCGAACAGCCGCTGCGCTTGCACGATCCCGGCGGGCACCCCATCGGTAAACAGCCGCCGCAACTGCTCCGCCAGGGGGGGCACCACGATTAGCCCCACCAAGATCGCGGCCACCAAAACCGTCAAACTGGTGATGACAATTGAGGGGCCACGCCGAAAGCCGTAGCGCTGTGGGATCTGGGCCAAGGTATCCAATGCTACTGCCAACACAATGGCCGCGAACACCAACAGCAGGATCTGCCGGATCTGCCAAAGCAGAACTAGCAGGCCCAACAGCGCCCCTAGCCCCAGCCACTGGGCGAAGGTCACCCGCCAGCTCACCTCCTCTCTCGCCCGGTTGTCGCCTATTCTAGATGGGATCCCGACAAGTCCCATCGCTATTCGAGAACCCTGGATGCGCGATCCTGTCCCTTCAGAAGTGACTTTAGCCGCCCGCAGCAGTGGGATGGAGTTTTTGCTCACGGATGAAGCTCCCCTGCTCTCGGTGGGGGGAGTGTCCCGTTATTTGAAATCGCTGCTGGCCGGGGATCCCTACTTGGCCAGGCTGTGGGTGAGCGGGGAAGTATCCAGTTGCCAGCGCAACCGCAATGGCCACCTGTTCTTGACCCTGACCGATCCGGAAACCGGCGACGTTCTCAAGGGGGTGGTCTGGCAGGGCCAAACTTCCCGGCTCAGTTTCTGGCCGGAAGTGGGGCAGCAGGTGCTCGCCCTTGGGCAAATCGGCATCTACAGTGGCGGCAGCTATTATCGCCTCGTCATCTGGCAATTGCTGCCTGCCGGGGAAGGGCTGTTGGCGTTGCGATTTCAACAGCTCAAGGCCCGCCTCAGTGCCGAGGGCTTGTTCGACAACCAACGACCTCTGCCTGTTCACCCCCAGTGCATTGCTGTCGTCAGTTCCCCCCACGCTGCCGGCTGGGGAGATATTCGGCGCACCCTCAACCAGCGCTACCCCGGGCTACGGGTGCTGTTCTCCCCGGCTCAAGTGCAAGGGGAAGCGGCCCCAGAGTCAATTGTGCGGGCCATTCGCCGGGTGGAGCGGGATGGGCGGGCCGAAGTGCTTTTGCTGGCGCGGGGCGGCGGAGCCAGTGAGGATTTGGCCTGCTTTAACGATGAGCGGGTGGTGCGAGCGATTGCCGAATGTCGGATCCCGGTGGTCACCGGGATTGGCCACCAGCGGGATGAAACCCTGGCGGACTACGCTGCCGACTACGCCGCCCACACCCCAACGGCGGCTGCCGAGCGGATCGTGCCGGATCTGGGGGAATTGCAGCGCCAGGGATCCCAGTTGCGCCAGAAGTTGATCGAACGCACTCGCCAAGCTTTGGAAAGGGCCCAGCAGCGTTTGCAGCAGGCCCAACACCACCTGGCTTACGTGCATCCAGAGCGGCTGTTGCAACAGGCTCAGGATCGCTTGACCCAACACCAACATCGCCTGCTCCAAGCCGTGCGCCATCGCTTCCAGCAACGCCAACAGCACCAACAGGCCCTGCAAGATCGCCTCCAAGCGCTCGATCCCGAAGCCATTCTGAAACGGGGCTATGCCCTGGTGCGAAATGAAGAGGGATCCCTGATCCGCACCCATCGCCTGCCTCCCCAAACCCGCCTGATGATACAACTGGCCTCGGGAAGCCTATGGGTACGAGTAGAGGAGAGCCATGAGCCGCCGCAAACGTGAGGAGCCGTGGCGCTATGAAGCAGCCATTGCCGAGGTGGAAACTTTGATTGCCCAGATTGAATCGGGGGAACTGGATCTGGCGGAAGTGGTGGAGCGCTTTCAACAGGCCGCCCAAACCCTGAAAACCTGCGCGGACTTTTTAGAGCAAAAGCGGCAGCAGGTGGAGATCATCATCGAGCAATTGGGCCAAGAGGAAGAAGACTCGCAGGCGTTCTAGGGATCCCACCTGATCATTCCCCCTGCACTGCTGTCGCCATTCTGCTTCACTATGGATGGTCGTTGGATGGTTGTCTTTATCCTTGCGCCCCCATGCCCGCAAAGATCCTCGATGGCAAAGCCTTAGCCGCCCGCTTGCAAGCGGAGATGGCCGCCCAAGTGCAAGCTTGGATACCCCAGGTGGGGCGGCCACCGGGATTGGCAGTGCTGCGGGTTGGAGAGGATCCCGCCAGTGCGGCTTACGTGCGTGGCAAAGAGCGGGCCTGTGAGCGGTTGGGCATTGCTTCTTTTGGCCGACATTTTTCCGCCCAAGACTCCCCTGCCCATTTGCTCGACACCATCGACCAACTCAATCAGGACGAGCGGGTGGATGGCATCCTCGTCCAACTGCCCCTGCCCCCCGGCTGGGATCCCATCCCCCCCCTTCTGGCCATCAATCCCGACAAAGATGTGGATGGACTCCATCCCCTCAACCTGGGCCGGCTGTTGCGCGGCGAGCCCGGCCTACGCAGTTGTACCCCTTTGGGCGTGATGCGCCTGTTGCAGGCAGAAGGGATCCCGATTGCAGGCCGAAAGGCAGTGGTGGTCGGTCGCAGCATCTTGGTGGGCAAGCCCTTGAGCTTGATGTTGTTGGCCGCCGATGCGACGGTCACCCTAGCCCACTCCCGCACCCCCGACTTGGCAGAAGTGACCCGCGCCGCCGACATTGTGGTGATGGCCGTGGGCCGCCCCCGCCTATTGAGGGCAGACATGGTGAAACCCGGCGCGGTGGTCATCGACGTTGGCATCAACCGCATCGAGACCCCCACCGGAGCCGAGCAATTGGTGGGAGATGTGGACTATGAAGCGGTCAAAGAGTTGGCCGCTGCCATCACGCCCGTACCGGGAGGCGTAGGGCCGATGACGGTAACGATGCTGCTGGCCAACACCCTACAGAGCTATAAACTGCGCAGCCACTTGTGTAGTCATTATTAAACAGGAATGAAACATTTCTGTTGCATTGTTCCCTAACTTCCCTCTCTCTCTGGGAGAAGAGCTGGGGTTGGTCGCGGCAGCGGCACAGAGCGCTTGGGGAGTGTCTCAATCTAGCTTGAAATGACTATGGTTTGGAGACTGTTCTCAAAATGTTCTGTTGCTTGGATCCTCCCCCTTTGGCCCAGAAGAGTGAGGAATGGAGAAGTTGCCCCAGAGGAGTTTGAGGTGACCGCTGCAAATGTCCAAGCTGCGCGCGGAGCACCCTAAGGCTGCAAGATCATCGACCAGGAGCCGCTCTCCCCATCCCAAAACGGGGCCAGAGACTCTCCCACCACATTGGGCCCCCAATAGCGGCGGGTTCCATCCAGGGCGAAAGCCACCACAATGTCTCCGGGGCCGATTTGCAGCGGTTCCTCTCCCAAGCTCAGCAGCAATCCCTCGCTCCCCCCCTCTCCAGGGGCAAAGTCCCAGTGGGCCGTTTCCGGATTGATCATCCGTTCGCCGCTGCGCATCAAGATCACCAGCCGAACCGGATGGGGCGTGCGATTGCCGACACGAAAGGGTCCTGTGCGGGCGGAGGTGGGGACAGCCTGGGGGGGCAAGGCAGGTTCTGAGTGCAGAACAGGGACAACATTCCCCTCAACAGAATCTTCCAAGGCTTTCAGCGTCGGTTTCTCCAGAGTTTGTGCTCTCAATCCCTGCACAAGAACCCCTACCCCAACCAAAGCGACAGACAACACTAGGGATCCCTTGCCCCTCAAGGCCCTGTTCATGGATGGCCCACCAGCGAAAAGAGAGGCGACAGCCCGAGCAATGTAGGCAGAAAATGACCAGATCAAGACGCACATCGAGACCACTGCAAGCCCAAGTGATACGTGTCGAGTTAGACAAAAGGCATCAACTGCTGCCCTACCACCGATAGACCAGGCATGCGCATACAGAGTTCCATCTGAGGGCAACGCCCCCCACCGTGCAGAACAGGATTGTTCAGCTACGTTAACACGTCCATTCCTCTATTCTTTGGGCTTTCGGGGAACGTCAAGGAAAGAAGGGATCCCCCACTCCAGACCAGGCTAAGCAAGTTTGGATCCCTTTTAGGGATTCACAGCCCGACGCTGCCACCCTTTGGAAGTGCGCTCGTACACCGTCCGCAATTGGGGATAGATCTGATCCCCCTTAAGCTGTAGGTGATCCACCTCCGTTGGCTCCAGCAGTAAAGCCACAAAGGTCTGCGGAGGCAGCAGATCTTTCTCTTTCGGCAACTCCTGGATAAAAGCCTCTGGCGGGGCAAGCAGCCCCTTAGGTTCCGGCCAAAACCAGAGGAGCCGTCCTTTTTCCGATATCTGTTGCCACAACTGTTGCCGCTGGCGCTGAGCTTGGGGATCCGGATGATCGGCGGCGATGGCCTCAAGGGTGCCAGCGATGCGGAATTGTTCGCGGGTTTTGCAGAAATACCAGCAGATCTGGGCTTGGGGGCAGTGGGCAATTTGTCGGATCTTCTCGCTGCGACTATCCACCGCCAATTGAATGCGGTCGGTATCGCCCAAAAACCCCCGGAAAACGACCGTGCGGTTGCGCGGATGCCCCTGGGGATCCACCGTGGCCAATTGCAAATACCGCACACCGGGATCGCTACGGTTCCGGTGCAGTGCCGCCTGAATCAGCGCCCGCCAAGAGGGATCCGCAGTAGAATTGCCCTTCGGGTCTTTCATCCGTTTTTCGCAAGGTGCAAGCAAGCCAGGATTGGGGCTCTCTCTCCCTTAGCTAGGGGGTGGAGAAGCCTCAGATTGGGAGTCTCTGGAGAGCCCTGGTGAAGACTCCACACCGCTGACGCGACCAGAGCTGGGATCTGGCTCGGTTGGGCTAATGGGATGAAAGTGGTGCTCTACCCAGCCCTCCGGCGGCCCCTCAAACCGCTCCGGCACTGGCTGCTTCACCTGTAATCCCCGCAGCATCGCGTTGAGATAAGCACTATCCCAGGTAAAGAGGCGGCTTTCGCGGATTTTGTGCCACACCGAACGCGACATCAGCAACGTCCGCTCCACATCTCGAGCCCCCAGCTTGAGCAAGAACTCCTCCCGTTCCGGCTGGTAATCGGTGGAGGCCAAGGCCAGAGATTGCGGCGGATGAGCCTGGGTAAGCTGGGCCATCTTGGCCATGAGTTCGGGGTAGAGCCAAGTGTAGGCGGGGTGAACCGTGAGCTTGGCCACATGAGGTTGCTGCCCGGTGCGATCCAACTTCAAGTTGAAGTAGCCAATGGCGGTTTTGCGTTCGGGCTCATAAACACACACTTCCACCCGTTCCGTCTGGCTGATGGCGCATTTGGCCTGCTCCAAGAGCCAATCCAGTGGGTTGGTGCGAAAATCGTTCACCTCGCGGTCGTACACCTGGCGCACATTGGCGGGCATGGATCCCGTATCCAGTTGGTAGATGGCGTAGGCATCCCGATTGGTCACCGGCACCAGGTTGGGCAATTTGGGCTCGTGCCGGCTGAGGGCCGCCAGAATATCGGCTGGAACCGACCAGTAGGTGATCTGGGCTAGGGGTTGGAAGCCGTTGCGCCGGTAGAGCGCCATTGCCCCTTTGTTGTGGATGTTCACCTCCAGGATCCAGGTGCGAGCTTCCCGAAAGTGCTCCATGCAGTGCTTGAGCAGCCGGGATCCCACCCCCTGGCGCTGGGCAGAGGGCGCTACCGCGATATGGTCGACCCGCCAGGTGCTGCGGGAATGGTTGAAGGGAGAAACCTGAATCACCCCCTGAATCTTGCCCTTCAGCTCCGCCACATGCACTGTAAACATGTGCTGAAAGCGATTGGGAAACAGGGTCAGGGTTTTCAGGGGCCCATACCACTGGCGCAACCGCCGCACTTGGCGACGAATATCCACCGAGCGGCTGCTGTACTCTTCATCAAAGGCTTGCGCCAAAATCTCTTCCACAGCCTCCAGATCCCCCAGTTGGGCGGGGCGAATGATCAGGTCAGGGGCACCAATGGGGGCTTCGGCATCCGGGTCGGGTCTTGCTGTGGTGTTGTCCATGCCAATCGCAGGCGGGAGAATATTCAAAGCATAGCTCAGGCTCTCTTGCTTTTTCTAACCGGGAGGATCGTTCTGCAACAAAGCTTGAAAGCCTACAGATCGGCTTTCCCGTTATCGAGAAAGGCTTGGCCGCCAAGAAGGGCGTGAACTCAGCCTCCCGGTAGCTGCCCAACAATGACGAATGGGAGAGCCGGCCCTCTACCCCGCAGAGAGCAATGCCGGGTCGCTCACGCCCCAACGTCTAGCAAGGTCAAGTTGCTGAAGGTGAAGCGCTTCTCCACAGGGCCGGTTTCCGTCTCGGTCTGGATACGCCGCTCCGAGAGGATGTAGTACTGGCCCACTTTTGTATACAGATCCTCGAATTGGCTGCGCCCGCCCTTTTGCTCGCCCGTTTGGGGATCGTGATAGACGGAATCGTAGCGGTGGGAAAGATAGCCTTCGCCGGTATCGTGGCTGCTGAAGGTGTGGATGGTAACCACCACTCCGTGGATATGCCGATGCACCATGGTAACCTGGTTATCGCGCACGTGGTAGCGATCCCCTTCGGCTTTGCCCCCCACCAAGATCTCTACTGTGCCATCGGGCAGGGTTTGGCCGTAACGGAAGGTGTTGTTCCCATGGGTCTCGTCGAAGCTGCGGCGCACCCGGTGAATGGCAATCTCCCAGAGTTGGTTGTGAATGGCTTTTCGAGCTTCCTCATCTTCTACGCCCGTAACGGTGGCCTTTAGGTCTGCCCCCACTCGCACCTGCCCAACGAATGTGCGCTCCCCATCCCAATAGGTGACCTCGGCGCTGTAGCCCGGGAAAGCGGGATCCCAGGTGTAGCGGTTTTCATAGGCGGCCCGAAACAACTCTTGGGCAGAGACTTGAGTGGCGATCATCGGCTGTCTCCCATCGTTATTGCAAGTGCTTCTCATGAGTATCATACTGCTTCTTGCCGCTGGGCTAAACCCCATCCGGCTGTGCTGAGGATCCCCGTCTGCTGAAGACGGTCTTTCTCAAAAAGCAGCAGGGATCCCCATTTTGCCGGTAGGCTGAGGCCCATCCCAACCTAACCTCCAACGCGAGGCATCTTTGAGATTTTTATCTCTTCATCTCTAGATGCACGGAGGTCGGTCGGCTTTCCTCAGCGCACTGTGGGATGCTCCCAGGTGTCTTGAGGATGACAAGGCTTCGGCTTTGTCCAGGTCGGCGGGACAGATCCCTTTGGCCGAGTTGCCGGAACTGCTGTCGCAAACCAGGAACTTGGGTAAGATGAGGGCAGCATCGACAGCCCTTCTCTTCCTTCCTCTACCGAGTTTCTGCTTGCGCATTTGGCTGCTTCTCTCTCCAGAGTATTTCCTGGAAAGAGGCCGCCTTTCCTATGTGTATTCTTTGTTAGGTGAGGAGGAAGATTGAGAGACTTCACTGATCGTGCTCCGCACGGCGCAGAGCCGCAGCATGTCGGTAGGATAGAGTCCTTGGGATCTTCGCCAGGCTTGACCGGAATTGCACCCTCACCTGAGATGATGGGGCCAGTGCTGCAGATAACCGGCAAGCAGACCCTAAGTGGCCACATCCCCATTGGCGGGGCGAAAAACTCTGCCTTGGCGCTGATGGCCGGGGCCATCTTGGCTCCTGAGGCTTGTCGAATTCACAATGTGCCCCGTCTGCTGGACATTGAACGCATGGGACAGATCCTGGCCACGCTGGGAGTTAAGGTTTCCCATGTTGGCAATACCCTCGACCTGGATGCCAGCTCCCTGAAAACCTCTCAAGCTCCCTATGAATTGGTCAGCCAGTTGCGGGCCAGCTTTTTCATAATAGGGCCTCTGTTGGCGCGGCTGGGGGTGGCCAGAGTTCCCTTGCCCGGCGGCTGTGCGATCGGGTCTCGTCCTGTGGATCTGCATGTGCGGGGTCTACAAGCCTTGGGGGCGACGGTACAAATCGAGCATGGGGTGGTTCATGCCTATGCCCGTAAACTGTTGGGAACCCGTATTTACCTGGACTATCCCAGCGTCGGTGCCACCGAGACCTTGATGATGGCCGCTACGCTGGCGGATGGAGAAACGGTGATCGAGAACGCCGCCCAAGAGCCGGAGGTGGCGGATCTAGCCCGTTTTTGTCAAGCCATGGGGGCCCGCATTCGCGGTGTCGGCACCAATACGGTTGTGGTGGTAGGGGTGCCCCGCTTGCATGGAACAGAGTACACGGTCATTCCCGACCGCATCGAGGCCAGCACCTATCTCATTGCCGGGGCCATTACCCGCTCTCACCTCACGGTTGGCCCTGTCATTCCCGATCATCTGCGGGCGGTGATCGCCAAGTTGCAAGCGATGGGGCTGCGGGTGGAAGAGGAAGGCCCAAACCGGCTGCGCATTGCCCCGGCTCAACTGAGCTCAGGCTGGCTGTGTCAGGCAACCGATATTCAAACGCTGCCCTATCCTGGTTTCCCCACCGATGTGCAGGCGCCGATCATGGCTTTGGCCGCCTTGAGCGAGGGCAGTTGCACCATTGAGGAGACAGTGTTTGAAAACCGCATGCACCACATTCCCGAGCTGAATCGCATGGGAGCCGATATTCGCCTGAAGAACCGAGTGGCCCTGATCCGAGGGGTGCCGTCCCTTTCCGGCGCTCCGGTGGTGGCTACCGACCTGCGGGCGGGTGCGGCCCTGGTGTTGGCCGGTCTGGCGGCTGAAGGCTGCTCCACGATCCACGGATTGCACTACATCGACCGGGGCTACGAAGCCATTGATGAAAAGCTGCGCAGTGTCGGGGCCAAGGTGTACCGCAGCGAAAGCCCGACAGCGCAATTGGGGAAATGAGCCGTTTCACCGCCGTTTGAAGTTTGAAGAAATCGTTGCATCTCTCCCTGCCTATCGCCTGGCCACAATGCGCGGCGACCGCTTGCTGGGTGAGCTTTCCAGCCATGTTGCAAGTATCGAGTCGTCCGGTGGCTCAACGCAGTCGGGTTGAGTATCTTAGTTCAGAGGTGGTGGGGAGGTAAAGCATG
The DNA here is from genome assembly GCF_047461975.1 of Synechococcus sp. R55.3. Lineage (NCBI taxonomy): Bacteria > Bacillati > Cyanobacteriota > Cyanophyceae > Synechococcales > Synechococcaceae > Synechococcus > Synechococcus sp. R55.3. The sequence goes on from NZ_JANSIG010000058.1 coordinate 10,639, forward strand.
GGGATCCTGACAGGCAGCAAACGACGCTGGATAAGATGGGCTGCCGGTGTGCTGGCAGCGGGAGCAGCTCTGGGTGGGGCCGTCTGGGGCTTCTACACCTCATCCTGGGCAGAAACCGCGGAGGTGGCCTCTGCACCAGAAGACAGGGATCCGGCGCAACTGCCTCAAACTTCCACAGTGGCCTTTCTGCAAGCCTATGCAGCGCTACAGGCCGGCCAAGCGCAATCTGCCTTGAAGCATTTGCAGGGGCTGGAAGAGAGCCTGCCGGTTCTGAGGGAAGAGATTTGGAAGCTCAGGGCCCAAGCCTATGAACAGTTGCAGGACAAGGAAACAGCCCAAGGGATCTGGTGGCCCAAGATTTTGCAGGAATATCCCCACAGCCCTGTCGCTGCCTATGCCCTCTGGGGGATGGACCAGGTGGATCGGCTGCGGCAGCAATTTCCCACCCATCCGCTGACCGGACGTGCCCTCAAGCATTTGCTGGAGCTGGATCCCGACCGCTATGACCTGCTGCGGGATTTGGCCCAACATCACCCGCAAACCCCTGGGCTAACGCCGTTGCTGGATCGCTGGCGGCAGGCTCAAGAGGGATCCCTCACGGCTTCCGACTGGCAGATCCTCGCCGATGCCTACTGGGAGCAACGGGAGTACGGCAAAGCTGCCCGGGCCTATGGACGTGCCCCCGCCACCTCTCAGAACCTCTACCGCTGGGGTCGCAGCCACCAGATCTCGCGGGAGTTTCCTCAGGCCAGAGCGGCTTACCAAGCGCTGCTGGCACAGTTCCCCGATGGGCCAGAGGCTTCCCTCACCCGTCGCCGTTTGGCGGAACTGAGCGACCTGCCGACGGCAATTGAACTCCTCCGACAGGTGGGATCCGGCTCAGATAAAGAAGCTCCAGAGGCGTTGCTCAGCCTCAGCCAGCTCTATGATCGCAACGCCAGCCCCCAATCGGCCCAAGCCACCCGGCAAGCCCTTTGGGATCGCTTTCCGGCCAGCGAAGCTGCGGCCAACGCCGCCTGGACGGTGGCCTGGAGCCAAGCGCAAGCAGGCAATCTCAGCCAAGCCATCGCCCTAGCTCAACAGATTGGATCCGCCCAGCGGGACACGGAAATGGGGGCACAACTGCTCTACTGGGCGGGCAAATGGCGGGAACAGCAGGGGGATGTCGCTGCGGCTCGGCAAACCTATCGGCAGGTGCTGCGGCAGTTTCCCCACACCTACTACGGCTGGCGGTCGGCAGTGCAACTGGGCTGGCCGGTGGGGGATTTCTACAGCGGGCGCAAAAGAGTGGAGGTGGATTTTCAGCCGGTGCGCCAACCGTTGCCGGGGGTCTCGGCGGCCACGCAGACCCTGCATTTGATGGGAGCCAGCCAACTGGCCTGGGAACGCTGGCAGGGCGAAACTCCGGTGCAGCGGGATCCCCGCCAGATGAGCGTTGCCGAGCGCTTTGTCACGGGCATTTTGCGCAACAGCGCTGGAGATCACCTGCGGGGCATTAACCAGGTGGCTGCTTTGCGCTTCAGCGAAGAGCCGGATCCCCTGCTGGAGACGTTGAGGCAGCGCCAAGATTTCTGGCAGGCCATCTATCCGCTGCACTACTATGCGGGCCCCGACAATTCCTGGAGCGGGGATCCCTACGCCCAACCCGGCTTGGCCCACTGGTCACGGCAATTTAACCTCAATCCTTTGATGGTGGCGGCTTTGATCCGGCAGGAATCCCGCTTTGAGCCAGAGATCGTCTCGGCCTCGGGGGCTTTGGGCTTGATGCAGGTGATGCCCGCTACTGGCCGCTGGATTGCCCAGCAGATCGGCCTGGCCCAGTACAGCCTCACCAACCCCGCCGACAATCTCTACCTGGGATCCTGGTACTTCGACTACACCCACCGCACCTATCAAGACAACACCTTGCTGGCCCTGGCCAGCTACAATGGTGGCCCCGGCAACGTGGCCAGATGGCTGAACCGCTTTGGCTTCGAGGATCCGGATGTGTTTGTGGAGCAGATCCCCTTCCCCGAAACTCGGGGCTATGTGAAGTCCGTGTTTGGCAACTACTGGAACTACTGGCAGCTCTACACTCAGGAGGGGCGCACCTTGGTCAGCCAGCGCTTGCATAACCCCTCGTCTTCTTCGTGATCTCTGGTTTTGTCGCGGAAGTGCTGCCGTAGAGGGAGCGGGCTTTTCCCCCGACAGAGCACAGTATTCTGTGAGAGTTACAGTGATTCCAAGGTTTACTTAACAGTGCCGTTCGCGCCGGCAGGACAGAGTTTTGGAGTTCTATGGTCTCTGGGTCTGAACAACAGGAGAGCGTTCGCGTTAGCAGCGCGGAGCACCATCAGGGGGCGGCAGAAAAGCAGACTGCCCGACAGGAATTGGCCGTGGATTTTATTCGCCATGGCATAGCCGAGGAACCCCGGCCAGAAGTCGAGGATGCCTTTCGGGCCCTTACAGACGAAGGTCGCAAGCGTTGCCGCAAGGTTGCCCGCCAGCTCAAGAACATGGGCTGGAGGTGGGATCTCCTGCTCACCAGTCCCTTGGTGAGGGCTCGACAGACCGCTGAGATCTTTTTGGACGAGAACCTGGCCGAAGCTGTGGAGGTGTTTGAGCCGCTGGCTCCGGGGGGCAGTTTTGCTGACCTGGTGCGCTGGCAAGCAGAGCGGGAACCTCTGGCGTCTTTGGCTCTGGTCGGTCACCAGCCGGATCTGAGCCTGTGGGTGCAAACGGCCATTGGGCTGAACCCGGCCCATGCCGACGCGATCACCCTCAAAAAAGCGGGCCTAGCCCAAGTGCGCTTTGCCGAAGGCCGGATTGACTACCGCCAGGGATCCCTGACTTTGTTGCTCTCCCCCAAGGTGGTGTTGCGCTGAGAAGCTGCCGGCAAGTTCGGCTCATCACAAACGCCCAACGGGTCAGCCAGAAGTTGTGCCTACAGCCCCCAGCTTCAGCGCCGAGAGGAGGTCAGCCGCTCGCCCAGCAATTGCAAAAAGTAGGCCGCCAGCCCCAGCCCCACCAGGGCAAACATAAACGCGATCAAGGAAACGGAACCGACCAGCAGGTAGCGCACCAGAATGCTGATTCCACGGGCCAACGATCCAATCTCCACATCGATCGGCGGCAACTTGGCCAACATCGAGAGCAGCAGTTGAAAAAAACCGTAGCCCAGACTGACGGCAATGGTGGCCCCCAAGAGGGCACTGAAAGGGTTGGGGGATCCCTGGGGCGAGGCGGAAGACATGGGGCAGCACCGGAAAACTCACCTTTATTCTAGGCTGCAGGTACAATGTGGAAGTTTCTTTTCTTTCCGGCAAGCCTAGGGGTTATGGAGAGCGGATCGGGAGTGGGATCCCACTACGAAGTTTTGGGCGTTTCCGTGGGGGCGACGGCGGAGGAGATCAAGTCCGCCTACCGTCGTTTGGTCAAGTATCACCATCCCGATAGCCTGCTGGCCAAAAAAGATCGGGCCACCGCTGAGCGCATCCGCCAGATCAACGCTGCCTACGCGGTGCTCAAGGATCCCCAATCTCGCCGCGAATACGATCGGCAACTGCACTCCAGCCGCACCTCACCCCGCCCCCAGCCGACGGGATCCCCCCGTGAAACCGTCAGCCACGAAGCCATCGCCCGTGCAGCCTGGATCCGACAGGTCTACACCCCTCTAAACCGAGTGTTGGGGCCCTTGTTGTCTTCCCTAAAGCCTCAGTTGAATGCTTTGGCGGCGGATCCCTTTGATCCCGACCTGTTGGAGTCCTTCGCCACCTATTTGGAAGAGTGTAGCCAGAAACTGGCCCAAGCCCAGCAGATCTTTGGCCGCCTCCCCAATCCCAGCAGCCTGGGGGGAGTGGCTTCTCGCCTCTACTACGCCCTCAACCACCTAGAGGACGCTCTAGAGGAGCTGCAGTATTTCCCCCTGAACTTCGACGATCGCCACCTGCACACCGGACAAGAGCTGTTTCGCCGGGCAAGAGGGCTGCGCCTGGAAGCCATGGAAGCTTACGCCAAGAGTTCACCCTAGGCCAGAGCGGGATCCCCCTCTGGGCAGAGCGGGGCGGGGATCATAGGGGATAGGGATGTACTGTACAGAAGGACGGCCCATGGTGGCCTGCGGGTACAAGTCCATCAGGGCATAGATTTGGGGTGGCAACTCGGTAGAAATGGGCAGGCCCAACCTTTGGGCTTCTTCGGCGGTGATGGGGTAGTCGTGGGTAACTTGTCCGCTGGTTAGGTACTGGATGAGGGGCTCGATCCGTTCAGGGGCAATTTTGCGCTTGGGCACATCGTCCTTCAAGAGATCCCGCACGAAGTTCTGCACCTGTTGCATTGCTTTGCGGGCCAGATCCGCCAGGATCAGGGTTTGGTCGTCGATTTCGGCAATGGGTTTATCCGCCACCACCTGCAGAATACTGGCGGCAGCATACCCCCCCAACTGCGGATCCACCGGCCCCAGGACTGCATTGGCATCCATGACGATTTCATCGGCGGCCAGGGCCAGCATTGTCCCCCCCGACATGGCGTAGTGAGGCACGAAGACCGTCACTTTGGCCGGATGGCGGATCAGGGCGCGGGCAATTTGCTCCGTGGCCAGCACCAGGCCACCGGGGGTATGCAAAATCAAATCAATCGGGGTATTGGGTGGGGTAAGGCGAATTGCCCTCAACACCTGTTCGGAGTCCTCGATGCTGATGTAGCGGGAAACCGGGATCCCCAAAAAACTGATCGACTCCTGGCGGTGAATGAGCAGAATCACCCGGCTGCCCCGCTTTTGCTCCAACTCCCGAATGGCCATCAAGCGCCGGAACTCTTGGGCACGACGGTTCAGCAGAGGTTGCAAAGAGCTGAAGATCAGAAAAATCCAGAACAGGCTGCCCCAGTCCACTTTCACACCTCAAGTGGGATCCCTTTGACTCCAGCATAGGGGATCCAAAATCTTCGGCGATCCCTGAGCCTCATGAGTTGGGTTCAGACGCCGCAAAAAAGCGATCCAAAGCCTGCAGCAAATCCGGTACGGAAGCTTGGTCAATCCAGGATCGAATATAAGCCTGCTGCTCCGCCAAGTTTTCAATGCGGCCCAACTTTTGCATGGCCAAGTAGCGGGTTTCTGCCGCGGCGCGATTGGTTTGCAAGTCCAGCCGCTGCTCCGGGGTAAGCGGATACTCTGTTTGGGCCAACAGGTGATCGGCCACCATCATGAACAGCAGAGGCCCCGCCAATTCCACCTGGGGCTCGGCTTCTGGCTCAGAATCGGCAGCAGCGAGATCTTGGAGATCTTGAAGGAGATCCTGCCCCAGTTGCAGCAGCTCTTCTGCCGAAGCCGCCCGCAGCACCGTCTCGGCAGTGGCCCGGAGCGGCTCTGGGGAAACCCTGTGGTGGATGGCCAATTCCGCCAGGGCCTGTTCCCATTGATCCCGTTGGGCTTGCACCACAGCCCGCTCTTCTGGGGAAAAGTCCAACCGCTCCAGCACCACCTCCAGAGCCACAGCCCCCACCAACAGAGGGGGAAAGCGCAGCACCGTAGAGGCAGATCCCGCCTGCTCCAAAAAGGTTTCCAAATCCGGGCCGGATCCCCTGTCCAGCAAGTCCTGCAAGTAGGCCAACACCTCTTGAGGCGAGGTCAACCTGAGGATCCCTCGCACCTGTGCCCGCAAGTCTGCCGGGATCCCAAGGAGCTGCACCTGGGCTTCGGCCCGCGCCTGTGCTTCTGCGATCAACTCCGGCAAATCCGCCGTCGCCTGACCGGCCTGCAGCAAAACCCGGCTGGAATCTCGCAACAGACTGGCCGCCTCCACAAACAGCAGCACCTGCGGGACTTGCAGCGTTGGCCAAACCATGCTAGCCAAGCTGTGGATCCGCAGGGGATCCCTCCGATTCTGGATTGGCTGGCGCAGCGGGGTGAGCTGAAGTGGGCTTGTGCCAGTGCAGACCAATCAGAGCATCGTACAAAAAGCCCCAAAACTCTCCCTTCTCCCAGATCCCCAGCGTTTGCTGGCAGTTGCGCGCGTCCAGCTCAGGTTTGGCTGCCCAGTAGGCTGCTTGGTATTTGTACCAGGGAACAGAAGGCCAGAGATGGTGGATCAGGTGATAGTTTTGCCCCAACAGCAGAATGTTGGTCAGCCATCCGGGATAGACGCGGGCATTGTACCACCGCTCTTGGGATTGAAAAGGGCGATGGGGCAGGTAGTCAAAAAACAAGCCCAGCAAGAACCCCATGATAAAGGCAGGGGGTAGCCAATAGTTCATGATGTAGTCGGTGTAGCCGAAGTAGCTGGCCAGACCAAAGGTCAGGATAACCACCAGCCGACTCAAGCCCCACTCCAGCAGATCCCAGCGACCTTTCCGCCAGAGCTGCCGCTTAAAGAAAAACACCTCATGGTAGAAAAACCGCGGCGCGATCAGCCACAGCGGCCCTCCCGTTGAGACATAGTGATCGGGATCGTCTTCAGGATGGTTGACGTGGGCATGATGCTGCATGTGTACCCGCTTAAAGACGGGATAGACAAAACCCTGTAACAGGGCAGAGCCGTGTCCGAGCGCCTCGTTCAGAAAGCGGTTGCGGTGGGCCGAGCCATGGGAAGCATCGTGAATCACCGTGCCCAAAACGTAGAGGGCCACAAAATTGAGCCAGAACACCATCCATTTGGGCCAGTGCCAAAAGGCGTACCCGCCAAAGCAAGAGGCCGAAAGCACCACCGCAGCCAAAAACATCAGCAAGGTGGGATTCCAAAATTCTGAGGGTGGCCCCAACAGCTCACGAGGCAATGCGAAGGGTTTGTGGGCCGATTCAGCAGTAGCAGCAACAGTCATCGGCAGCCATCCTTAGGTGGGCACAGTGCAGACGGGGAGGATGGGTCGAGGCAGCGCGTCCAAGTCATCACACCAAAAAGGGATCGAAGAGATAAGTTTGTTAACTTTCGTTAGTATACGGCAGAGACCTGCCCAGCTTCTCAGCCCAAGCCTCATTTTCCTATCAACCACAGCCCTGGGGGCACCTTCTTCTCCTACCTAGAGGATTCCTGCAGGATCCCGGCAATAGCAAACCGTCCCTGAAGCCGGAGAAAAGCCGTAGTGTGAGGTTCTGTTGCAGCCTCTGTTGCAATTCATGTGTAGATCGCCAGGGGATCCCATCCGGGGTTCAGCAGGAGCGGTAATCTAAGGGTCGGTCAACCTGAGTTGAGGACGAAAACCATGATGCCTGTTGTCGCGCCGCTGGCTTTGACCGCTCAAACCAGCCCCTGGTCCCCCCTGAGCGCCGTGATCATTCTGCTCTGCACAGGGCTGGCTTACCTGAGCTTCAAATCCTCCTCTGGAGTGGCCTCAGAGACTGGGCCGGTACTGGGAATGACCTGGCCAGAAGTCATCGGGGTTGCCAGTTTTGGCCACTTGCTGGGGGTGGGGGTCGTTTTGGGCCTCTCCAACATTGGCGTTCTTTAGGCTGACGCGAACGGAAGAGGGAACGCCTGGGGAAATAAGCACCGCTGTCGTGGAGGGACAACCCAACACAGTAAGTGCTGTCGCAGAACCAGGAACCAGAATCCCTTGCCTGTAGGCAGGGGGGTATGTCAAGTTTCTTGAACTTGGCCGGGATCCCTGCTTGGTGATGTTACACTCTATTTCGATTCTGAAAAAAGCAGTTCCTTCAGCCGCGTTTTCCCCTGAGGTTTGTTGCCATGTCAGCGATGATGCTCCTGGCCAGTTTGCCGGAAGGCTATGAATTGTTTGACCCGCTGATCGACATTTTGCCGATCATCCCTGTTCTGTTTTTCCTGCTGGCCTTTGTCTGGCAAGCGGCAGTGGGCTTCAAGTGAAGCCATCGCTCCTGCTGAGGTCTTGTCCGGAGGAAACTCAGGCAGGGCCGAGGTGCTTCCCCCCAGCTCCTCTCCCAGGTTGGGGGGTTTGTTGCTATACCCCGGCAAAAGCGACAAGCCGTCTTGTCACTGGTCAAAAACGTAAATGCCAATGACTCCCAAAACTGGGCCAGGGATCCGGCGCTAGGGTTCGCGGTCGAGGACACCGGTAATCCAGAGAACCCCTGCCAAGCAGACGAAGTGGGCAAACGTCACGTTGATGTTGGCGGCCAGCAGCAGCACTCCTGTCACCTGGTTGGCCTGGGTGCGGGAAAACATGCGCGCCAACAGCTCGCCCACTTGGGCTTCCATACCAATCAAAGCAAGGAAGGCCCCAATGAGGCTGACATAGGTGACCAACTGCAACTGCTTGGGCAAATCCAATTGGCTTAGGGCATCAGCAGAAGCTGAGCGGCGCTCCGCGTGGAGCAAGTAGCGCCAGTTGAAAAATAGACCGGCTGCCAGGGTGAGCAATGTAAACAAGGTGAACCAGAAGGCGATGACAGCACCCAGCGAGTCATCTCGATAGACGGTATTTTGGCCGATTAAAAAGCCAAACCACAGCAGCAGCGCCGTCGCCCCCAAGATTGCCTGGAACCAAAACCCAAAGCGACGAGTCATGCGCAAGCGAGACTTCATCCGCTCGATAGCCGCCCGTACTGACGGCGACATGGGCTCGTTCATCTTTTTCCCCCGCTCGCCTGGATGAACACCAACGTTCGCTTCCAGCCTATCTTCATTCTCCGGCCCCAGTCACCAAATTTTCGGGCTGGAGGCCCGCACCATAGCCGCAGGCTTGGTGTCGGGAGGAAAGCCCTCCTCCATATAGG